>JAQUNC010000012.1 GCA_028717805.1 Atribacterota bacterium | reverse complement strand
TTCTGGTCTTTTGCCAAGCATTGGTTGTACCATTACCGTGGCATCTCAAGTGTCTATTTCCCATTTTACTTAAAAGAAGTAGAATGGGGATTCAACCACCGTAATGAGAACCTTGTTATCCTATTAAGGAGGTTTCTGAATCAACAGAATTTCATTGTCAAAGAACAAATTTAGTGCAATTTTGGTTATGCATTACCATATGATAAATAAAATTCTAACAACTTGATAAGTGAGTAAAAAGATGTATATAATATGAACAATAGATGAGAAGGAAAATATGCCAAAGAAGTAAAAAGTATGACAAATATGGATGATTTGAACAAAGCAAAAGAAATCTTACAGAAAGAAAAGTATACTTTTGTATTAATAAAAAGAGGTAAATTAATAAAAACATCCTATAAAAAAGGTGTTCTTCCTTTATTGGAAGTTATCAATGGTGATGATCAAGTCCTTAATAAGGCAATTATAGCTGATAAGGTGATTGGTCGAGCCGCAGCTCTTTTAGTGGCTAATTATCAAGTGAAAGCAGTATATGCTGGGACAATTAGTGAGAATGCCAGAGAAATATTGGATAATAATTCTGTTTTTTATCAATTTGGGCAATGTGTTCCCTATATTAAAAATCGTAACCAGACTGACCAATGTCCCTTAGAGAAATTAACTTCCAGTATTAGCAGCTCGGATTCTGCCTATGAGCAGATTTTACAGTTTTATCAGCAGGTATTAAAGATAAATATTTAAATTCTTTCTATTTCTTATAAAATATGCTATTGAACTGTGGCCTATGATTTACGCAATACGCTCAACGCTCTACGACGTTATACGGTATACTTTATACTGGTATACTATATACTAATTAGGGGATTATCAAGGGGAAGGATTCCCCTTAATAATCCTGTATTAAGAAGCAGTTAAGGAATTAATATGACTAGGTTGACATTTTTAGGTACCCGAGCAGAGGTGGAAGAAAGAACCGAAAAACACTTTTACCATTCTTCTTTATTATTGCAGGTCTTTGATGCCCATCCCTTTCGTCTACTTATCGATTATGGTCATATCCATGCTTATGATTTGAGCATTCTGAAACCCGATGCTATACTAATTACCCATGCTCATACTGATCATTATCTCTGGACTTTGGAAGAAGCTAATTCTGCTATTCCGATATATCTGACTCAGGAAACGCTTGATTATGGCAAATTTAGTCCTGTTAATTCCTGCATTTTTATTCCTTATCAAAGATTATCTTTAGGTCCTTTTCAGATATTACCATATAGAGTAATTCATTCCATTTGTTGTCCTGCAGTTGGATTTAAAATTCGGTTGCCAGACTATAAAGTTCTGATATATAATCCTGACCTGGTTGATATAATTGCTAAGGAACAAATTTTACCAGGATCTGATTATTACATTGGTGATGGCTCAACAGCAAAGGCAAACCTGTTAAGAAGAGAAGGGAAAATACTTCTTGGGCATACCAAAATACCAACTCAGATTAACTGGTGTAAAAAATATGGAATTAACAACATTATTTTTACTCATATTGGTAAGGATACTATGAATAGAGAAAATGATTTTCCCAGATTATATCCTGAAAGTATTTTGGCATATGACCAAATGAAAATAACTGTCTGATGAAATGATTCTTCAAATAAATCTGCTGGGATAATAAATAATTTATTGGAGTGCAATATGGAATTAAGGCAAGTTACTGAGAATACTTACTATATCCCTGGACCGACCAATCTTGGTCTTTTTGTGGAAGATAAAAAGGCTATCTTAATTGATAGCGGGAATGATGAGTCAGCTGGTAGAAAAATATTCCGACTTCTGGAAGAGAAAGGATGGCAATTGAGTAAAATTATTAATACACATTCCAATGCTGACCATATTGGCGGAAATGCCTATTTACAGAAAAAGACCGGTTGTGATATTTTAGCTACAGCCGTAGAATCGATCTTTATTAGTGAGCCATGGTTAGAACCTTTTTTATTGTGGGGTGCATTTCCCTTTAAGGCAATGAGAAATAAATTTTTACAGGCACAGCCTTCTGAAGTAACTCATATTATCAATACCGAAGGAATGATTAAGGATACACCTTTACAGGCTTTCCCACTGAAAGGACATTTCATTCAGATGATTGGCATAAAGACTCCTGATGATGTATTGTTTATTGCTGATAGTCTATTTTCACTCGAAATAATTAACAAATATGGCTTAACCGTAAAGAGCAATATTGAACAAGCTCTTAATACCTTCTCCTGGTTAGAAAAACTTTCAGCAAAATTATTTATCCCTGCCCATGCTCAGCCTACAGGAGATATTGGTGATTTGATTCGGGTAAATAGAGATCAGGTAGAGCAAATTAATAAGAAAATTATAACTTACTGTTACCAGCCGGTCTCTAGAGAAAGAATATTACAGCTTTTGGTCAATGATTATCATCTACAGCTTTCCAGTGTTCAGTTTGTCTTAACCCATATTACCGTTGCAGCTCATTTGAGTTATTTAAACGATAAGCATATGATAAAACCAATATTTGATGATGGAAAGATGTTATGGGTAAATATTGGTGTAGAAACTGGCACTGTCAAGAAGGATTGATTCTCCTGGTCTTAGTTACAGTATTTTATATTTCTTCTGGTAAATAGATTTCCTGAAGTTACCTGACCAAAATTGATAATATCTTCTTTATTCATTAGCAGGAAAAAACTGCATCAGGTAAGAAATATTCTTCTGGTAGCAAGAAATCATCCGATTGGTAATGGTAGTTTTTATATCGGTATTGAAGATAATACCTAAAACTGTTTCTTATGCAATGAGCCCGCCTTGGTAAACAGATTATTAACTTAGTTACTGCTACTGCACAGAATTTCTGCAACTTTCTAGAGTTACTATTGATGATAAGATTGATTTATAGTGTAAAATGATTATATAAAGTTTGAAGTGAGGTAGAAAATAATGTTTAGAGGAAGTTTATTAAGAAATAGTAATAAGAGAAAACTGCTCATTAAGATATTGATTATTGTTTTTTTAATGTTTATTTCGCCATACTATATTTCTCTGGCGGCTACAGATGTTCGTGAGGCCATTGTTAAGGTTTATACGGTTAGCAATTATCCGGATTATTACAATCCTTGGAGTATGCAGGGACCACGAGCCAGTTCTGGTTCAGGATGTATAATAGAACATAATCTAATTTTGACTAATGCCCATGTGGTAAGTAATCAAACTTTTCTGCAAGTGCGAAAATATGGAGATACACAACGGTATCGGGCACAAGTGGCGGCTGTTTCTCATTTAACTGATTTAGCCTTATTAACTGTAGAAGAATCCGAATTTTTTATCGGAACACCGGCTCTATCTTTTGGTGAACTACCAGAAACACAACAGGAAGTAATGGTTTATGGATTTCCCATAGGTGGGGATATGTTAAGCATTACTAAAGGAGTGATTTCCCGTATTGAACATCAACCCTATGTACACAGTTCCTCTGTTTTTTTAGCGGGACAAATTGATGCAGCAATTAATCCTGGTAATAGCGGTGGTCCGGTATTAGTAGATGATAAAATTGTGGGAGTGGTAATGCAGGGAATTTCCTCTGCTCAGAATATTGGTTATATGGTGCCTATTCCTGTTATTCGCCATTTCTTTGCTGATTTAGAAGATGGTACTCTGGATGGATACCCCAGTTTGGGTATAAGTATACAGGATATGGAGAATGAAGGTTTAAGAAGATACTATCAAATGGAGGATGGCATAAGCGGAGTTCTCATTAACCAGATTGTTCCTGGTTCTCCAGCTGATGGTAATTTAGAAATTGGCGATGTATTGCTTTCAGTTGAAGATTTTTCCATTGGCAATGATGGAACTGTCGAATTTCGCCTTAATGAAAGAACGCACTTAAATTATGTTATTCAACAAAAGCAGATTGGCGAAGATCTAAACTTAACTATTTTGCGGGAAGGAGAAAAAATAGAAAGAAGAGCTAATCTCTTTCGTTCATTAATTAAAGATCGTCTAGTACCTATGGAACAATATGAAACTCTTCCCACTTATTATATATATGGTGGTTTGGTATTCTGCCCCTTAACTAAAGATTTATTGAATATTTGGGGTGCACAATGGTATCAATCTGCTCCCAGAGAGCTAGTATGTTGTATCTTAAATAATATTCCCGAAAGAGAAGACCAACAGGTTGTAGTTTTATTAAAAGCACTGGCTGCAGATGTGAACCAGGGTTATCAAAATATAGGTAACTGGGTAGTGGATCGGGTAAATGGGGAAAAAATATGGAATATGCGGGATCTGGTTGAAAGAATTGAGAGTTGTGAGGAACCATTTATTATTCTGGAAGATCAATACAATAGGCAAGTAGTTATTAACAGAGCTCAGGCACAAGACAGCCATCAAGAAATCTTAGAAATTTATCGAATATTATCTGATCGTTCGGAAGATTTGAGGTAAGGGTAAATTTTAACTATATTTTAGAGTAATTATTGATAACTTTTCAAGGAGGAAATTTATATGGTTGATTTACGGGTAAACTATATGGGTCTGAAATTAAAAAACCCTCTTGTTATTGCTTCCTCTCCCCTGGGAGAGAACATTGAAAGGATGAGGTTATTAGAAGAGAATGGAGCTGCAGCTGTTGTATTGCCTTCGTTTTTTGAAGAACAAGCAATTCAGAGTGAGCTCAGCTATTCCTTATTATATGAAAAGGATGGTTATCGTAAATATCTCGATTACTATTTTGACGTAGCTCGTAACAAGTTAACTCCTGAAAAATATATGAGTTTTATTAAAGAGGCTAAGAGTAAAGTAAATATACCTGTAATCGGAAGTCTTAATGGCATCTCAGTCGGTGGTTGGATAAATAATGCTATTGCGATGGAAGAAGCCGGTGCCGATGCCTTAGAATTAAATATTTATTTTCTGCCGACCGATCCTGAAATGGATGGTCGTCAAATAGAAGAACATTATCTAAAACTGGTTGATGAAATTACCGGAAGTGTTGCTATACCCGTAGCTGTGAAGATTCATCCCTATCTTAGTTCCATACCAAATATGAGTAGCAAATTAGTACATGCTGGTGCCAGTGCCCTGGTATTCTTTAATCGTTTTTATCAGCCTGATATTGACCTGGAAAAGATGAAAATCGAACCAATGATTAAGTTAAGTACCTCTGAAGAATTATTGCTAAGAATAAGATGGACAGCAATTTTATTTAGCAAAATTGAGACAGACATTGCTATTACTGGAGGAATACATGCTACAGAGGATGTTATCAAAAGTATCATGGCTGGTGCTAAGGTAACCATGATTGCTTCTGTATTACTGGAAAGAGGAATTGGTTATCTCCAGTCTTTATTGGTAGAGATAGAAAAATGGTTGGAAAATAACAAATATCAGTCATTACAAGAGATTCATGGCATTATGAGTCATAGAACAACTCCTCAGGCAGCTCTCTGGGAGAGGGCTAACTATTTGAAAGTACTTGATTCTTACCGCCAGGGATAATTCCTAAATAGTATAAATTATATCTATCAAAGGATATTTTTATTATTATAAATATATTTACTGACGATAAAAATAATATAAATGGCTTATGAAAAAAGAAAGAGAACTAAGCGAAATAGTTAATAGCATAAAATACCAGATTAGAGCTATTATTCGGAAGATAAATATCAATTATCAGTATATAGATAGTGATGATCTGTACCAAGAAATCCTATTATACTTGTGGCAAGAGAAAGAAAAGGGACAGTTAAAAGATAAAAATGATAGTTATATCTTACAGGGTTGTTATTATTATCTAAAAAATTATATCAGAAAAAACCTTAAAACTGTAACTGAATATCCGAATAAAGTTTATCCCGATCGTGAAGCACTAAGTCGGGAAATAAAGGATGAAACAAAACTAATAAACAAGTATGGCAATAATTATATCTTGGATGAGTATTTATACTTGGATGAATTTAGCAAAGAATTATCTATAAAAGAGAAGGTATTGCTGGATTTCCGTATGAAAGGCCTTACTGATCGCGAAATTGCCAAAGAGCTTGGTATTTCACATACTATGGTTTCAAAAATGCGCAGAAAGATAAGGCAGAAGTACCAGTTCTATTACGAATAAATCCCTAATAAAAAAATTAAAAAAATTGGTTTCCAAAAAGCTAAAAAAATTACTTGTATAGTTAAATTATTTTTTTGTAAGGTTCTATTTTAATAAACTAAGAATGAGGGAGATGTAATATATGTCTGAGACAACAAAAAAAATGATATTACAAAAGGCAGAGGAATTAAAGATAAGGTTTGTACGGCTTAAGTTTACTGATATTATGGGGATTCCCAAGAACATAGAGGTACCAATACGAGACCTGGAAAAAGTGTTAGATGGAAACATTATGTTTGATGGTTCATCGGTACAGGGTTTTTGTCGGATTGAGGAATCAGATATGTATCTACAGCCTGATTTGGATACCTTTATGGTTAATCCCTGGGAAGAAGAACAGTATGTAGCCAGGATTATCTGTGATATTGTTAATCCAGATAAGACACCTTTTGCTGGCTGTGCTAGAACTAATCTGAAAAGGGTATTAGCTGATCTGAAAAAAATGGGCTATACTGCTAATTTTGGACCAGAAATGGAATTCTACATCTTTGGTAGGGATGAACAAAACAAACCCACAACTAAAACTAATGACCAGGCTAGTTATTTCGATCTTTCTCCCATAGATTTGGGAGAAGAACTACGCAGAGATATGGCTATCACCTTAGAAAAATTGGGTTTTGAAGTAGAAGCTTCTCATCACGAAGTAGGACCGGGTCAGCACGAGATAGATTTCCGATATTCTGATGGCATTACTACGGCTGACCGCATTATGGTATTAAAATTAACCAGTAAGACTATTGCAATGTGGCACAATCTGCATGTAACCTTTATGCCCAAACCAGTCTATGGTATTGCGGGATCAGGAATGCATACCAATATTTCCCTCTTTAAAAATGGCAAGAATGCCTTTTATGATCCTGATATTAAATATGACTTGAGCAAAGAGGCACTTTATTTTATTGGTGGTATAATGAAACATGCCAAAGGACTGGCTGCTATCACTAATCCACTAGTAAATTCTTATAAGCGCTTAATCTCAGGGTATGAGGCTCCAGTTTATATTGCCTGGTCACATCGTAATCGGAGCCCTTTAATCAGAATACCGGTGGTGAGAGATGGCAATACCAGGATAGAATTTCGTTGTCCTGATCCATCCTGTAATCCCTATCTGACATTTGCCGTTATTCTTACTGCAGGTATAGATGGAATTCAAAAAAAGATTATGCCACCTGACCCTATCAATGAAAATATATACGCTATGGATGACCAAAAATTAAAAAAATACGGTATTGAATGTTTACCAACCAATTTAAAAGAGGCTTTAGAAGAATTCCAAAAGGATAAAGTATTGCACCAAGGGCTTACTGATCATATTATCACTAATTATTTAAGGGCAAAATATAAGGAGTGGGAGTTGTATAGCCTACAAGTGTCTCCCTGGGAGTTAGAACAATACCTTGCTAATTACTAATAAGGTTACATTGGAATTAAAAATAAAGCTACAGGCAGGAAAGCTTAATATAATACAATAAAAGCTTTATCCTGCCTGTTTTTTATATAATAGCTATATAATTCCAATAAAGATTAGAAAAAACCTGTTATTAGATATATAATAAGATTAAAATAATATTTTTAATAAAGAAAACGTATGATATGCTAAATTAGATTTTAAGAATGTTTCATTCATACCATTACTAGCTTGATCAAGAAGACAATAAACTTTAAGTATAAAACAATACCATATACGGTATATTTATATTATAAAGGAGTTATCAAGGGGAAGAAATTCCCTACCCCATTACCCTGTAGTATTTAATTATTGATCATAAGGTGAGTGAAGTTATGAAAATACAGATTAAGTATATTAACGGAATTCGTTTTAAGAGATTTATAATGACCTCAGCTCAGCGAATTGGTCAGACTAAAGATCATCTCAATGATATTAATGTCTTTCCAGTCGCTGATGGAGATACCGGTACTAATTTAGCTATAACTATGAATAATATTGTAGAAGGGGTTCAGGATTTTCGCCAGACTTCTTTTGAGCTTATGATTCAGCGCATTGCTAAATCTGCTCTTAAGGGTGCCAGGGGTAATTCTGGTGCTATTCTAGCTCAGTTTTTCCAGGGATTAGCTGAGGCAACTCGGGGTATGAATCGCCTAACGACGGTAGCCTTTTCTCAAGCAGCTGTAAAAGCAGTGGAGCAGGCAGCTATGGCTATTGCTGAACCCTGTGAAGGCACAATTATTACTGTTATGAGAGATTGGGCGAATCATGTCAATCAATTGGCTCATAGAACACCCGATTTTGTAGAATTATTTAAAAAATCTCTAAAAAAGGCCAGAGTTTCATTATTAGAAACCCCAGAAAAATTGGCAATTTTGAAACAAGCCGGTGTAGTGGATGCTGGTGCAGAAGGATTTGTAAATTTATTGGAAGGAATTGTTGATTTTATTGAATTTGGCCGATTAAGGATGATGAAACACGATGAAAAAAGATCCTCAATTAGTTCACAAGAGCAGTCTTTTCTTCGTTCCCTGGAAAAATCAAGATTTCGTTTTTGCACTGAATGCCTACTAGAAGGAAATAATTTAAACAGAAATCTTATCAGAGATAGATTAACCAGTTTGGGTGATTCCCAGGTAGTAGCTGGATCTGATGAACAGTTGAAAATCCATATTCATACTAATCAACCTGATTTAGTTTTCTCTGAGATAGGTTCTTTTGGTACAATTGTGCAAACCAAAGTAGATGATATGTGGGAGCAGACAGGAGATATTAAGGGAAGCATAAAATTACCAAAGATTGCCCTAGTTACTGATTCAACCTGTGATTTGCCAGATGAATTAATTGAAAAATATAATATTAAAATAGTACCTATAGCTGTTCAGGTTAATGAACAGAGTTTTTTAGATCGGGTTAATATTTCTACCACAGAAGTCTTGGATTTTCTAGAAAACCCCGAGCAACATGTAACAACTTCTCAACCCCCTTACCAGTATTTTGAGGATATTTACCAGAAAGTTGGGGAAGAAAATGAGGCTATTATTTCTATTCATATATCAGGAAAGTTAAGTGGTACTTTTCAGGCAGCATGTGTTGCTAGTAAACAAAGTAAATATCAGGATAAAATTCAGGTAATTGATGCTAAGACCAGTTCAGTTGGTCTGGGATTAATTGTGTTGCAGGTTGCTCGCCTGGTTGAGAATGGGATTCCACTCAATCAGTTAATAGAAAGAATAAATAATCATATTCAGCATTGTAAAATATTTGTTAGTATTCCAACCTTAAAATATCTAATTAGAAGTGGGCGTCTGGATAGAATAAAGGGATTCATAGGTTCTATGATACATTTAAAGCCAGTAATTACCTTAGATCAGGAGGGCGCCTTTGAAGAAGCGGCTAAAGTGGTTGGTTTGCGTCGTTTATGGGATAAGACTTTAGAATTAGCTAGTCAATTTGCTTTAGGAGAGAAGAATCCCTATTTTGCTATTGCTCACATTCAGGATATTAATTTGGCAAAATGGTACCAGAAGGAATTAAAAAATCGTTTTCCTCAAGCTGAAATATATATTGCGGAGGGATCACCTGCTCTCAGTGTACACATAGGTAGAGGTGGCACTGCCATAGCGGTGATGGGTGGTTAATAGAATATTTATAATTTGAATGGTAAAAATGTTTTTATTAGTGGTGGATGATATTGAAAATAGGCTGTTATCATTTAGTTTCCAATATTATGGAAAAACAGAATATTGACTTTTCTCTTCAGCCCTTTTTAACATCGGTTGAAAAATACCTGGGAGAAAAAATATTATCTATTAGCCCTGCAGAAGTTAAGAAGGGAGATATCCTGCCAGTCATTCTAATTAAATCTGGTGGAGTAGAAGAAAAATTTAAGCGGATTTATCAGCAATTCCCTCCACCATATTTGCTTTTGACTAGTTGCTTGTATAATTCTTTACCCGCAGCTTTGGAGATTAAGACCTATTTACAAAGAAGAAGTGAAAAGGTAGAGATCTTACATGGTTCAGAAGCGTGGATTGCCCAAAGGTTAAAGTTGATAAAAAAAGTAATTGAAACAAAAAAAATCTGTAGCAAATACTGCATTGGTGTTTTAGGTGAGCCATCTGAGTGGTTAATTGCCAGTAAAGCAGACTATAATGCCATTAGAAAAAAACTGGGAATGAAAATATATGATATCCCTATAGAAGAAATGGTTAGACACATAGATCAGGTTAAAGACATAGATATTCCCCTTAATATAGTAGCTGTTTCAGGATTTGACCGTAATACTCTTAATCAATCACTGCGAATATATCAAGGTTTAAAGAATTTAATGATGGAATATAATTTTAATGCCATCACTGTTCGTTGTTTTGAATTATTAGATTTCTATCAAAATACAGGGTGTCTATCCTTGTCTTTATTGAATCGGGAAGGTTTACTTGCTGGGTGTGAAGGTGACTTACCTGCGTTAATTTCAATGATTCTTCTACATCATTTAACTGATGAACCGGTTTTTATGGCTAATCCTTCCTGTATTGACGAGAAAAAAAATGAGGTAATCTTTTCTCATTGCACTATTCCGCTTAACATGTGTAAAAGCTTTCATTGGAAAAGTCATTTTGAATCTGGTATGGGAATTGCTGTGAGCGGTAAGGTTCAAGAAGGTCCAGTGACCATTTTTAAAATGGATGGGAATATAGAAAGATATTTTATTTCAGAAGGAGAATTGATAAGTAATTTAGAATCACCAAATATGTGTCGTACACAATTACAGATTTTACTAAAAAGACCAGTTCTTGACTTTTTGGACAAATCAATAGCCAATCATCAATTAATATGTAAGGGTTGGCATAGTAATCTGCTGGAGCAATTCTTTTCCTACCTGCTTTAGCTTTATTTAACCAGACATTGATAAATAGGCTAAAGGGGAGTTTACTCCCTAACCTCTTAATGATGAATAATTATTAAACAAGGAAGATGGTGTTAAATTAGATTTTAAATATAAAATATTTGATTACTATATTTATGATTCCTCAGGATCATAAAAATAACATTACTATGTTGCTTACCTTCTCAATTTAAAAGAGGTATTTCAGGGGTTCTCAAGAGGAAGAATTCCCCTTGAATATTCTATTGTTTTCCAGAGAGAGAGGTTTGTCTACCTTGAAAATGGGAATCATCTCTGATATTCATGGCAATGCCGAGGCTTTAAATGCAGTACTAAATGAGTTAAAAAATGTAGAGCGCATTTTTTGTTTAGGAGATATCATAGGGTATGGGGCTGATCCGGTTTACTGTATTGAAAAGATGAGAGAATTGGATTGGTTGTGCTTAAAGGGAAATCATGAGGGCGCCATAACTGGGGAATTAGATTTGTATTATTTTAATGAAGATGCAAAACAATCCCTTCAATGGACTAAGAAACAGTTAAATGAGCAAAACTTTAATTACCTCAATGGTTTACGGAGAAGAATTACTATTGCTAAAGATATATTGGGAGTGCACGGTAGTCCTCGTCAACCTCTGTGGGAATATATTCTGGACAAACAGACTGCAGAAGAAATATTTATTGAGTTTGATTTCAAAGTTTATTTTGTTGGACATAGCCATGTTGCCGGATATTTTACCTTTCATCGGGAAAATAAGTTAGTTCGTTATTTTGATGCAACTGTCGGAGCTGAGATTATTTTAGAAAACAATCATAGCTATATCATTAATAGCGGTAGTATTGGTCAGCCCCGAGATGGTAATCCTCAGGCAAGTTTTATCATTTTTGATACTGAAAAAGAGATGGTTTTTATCAGGCGGGTAAGTTACCCTATTAGTAAAGCCCAGGCTAAGATAATTAAAGCTGGCCTTCCTAAGTTTTTAGCAGAACGATTGGCAATAGGGATTTAATAAAAAATCATAGGTGATGGTAATGACTCAAGAGGCATTATTTTATAAGAAATTAGAAGATTATAAAGTAGAATGTTTGCTTTGTTCTCATCACTGTAAAATATCATCAAGTAACAAGGGAATATGTCGGGTAAGGGAAAATAAGGAAGGTGTTTTGTACAGTTTGAATTATCGACGATTAATTGCTGCTCATATAGATCCTATTGAGAAAAAGCCTTTGTTTCATTTTTATCCCGGTTCACAATCCTATTCCATTGCAGCAATGGGGTGCAACTTTCATTGTTTGCACTGCCAGAATTGGTCTATTTCCCAGGCAAGAAGAGATATTATAGATGGAGAGATTACTACTCCCGAGAAGGTAGTTCAAAACGCATTAAACAGTGGCTGTTTGTCCATTTCTTATACTTATACTGAGCCCACTATTTACTTTGAAACAGCTTTAGAGGTTTCTCGGATTGCCCAACAAAAGGGATTAAAGAATATTTTTGTTACCAATGGTTACATCAGTTCGGAAGCTCTCCATTACATTGCTTCCTATTTGGATGCGGCTAATATTGATTTAAAAGCGATAAGCGATGCATTTTATAAACGGATTTGTGGTGCTAAGTTAAAACCGGTGTTAGAAAGGATCAAAGAATACTTTGAATTAGGTATTTGGATTGAAATAACTACCCTGATTATTCCAGGATATAATGATGGTGAGGATGAATTAGGGAAAATAGCCGAATTTATTGCTGATATTGATAAAAATATACCATGGCATATTACGGCATTTTATCCTACTTATCAGTTAAATGATGCACCTCCCACGCCATTGTCTACTTTAGAGAAAGCTTATCAAATTGGACGGGAAAAAGGACTACACTATGTATATCAGGGTAATGTAGGAGAGGGAGAGAACACCAATTGTCCTTCCTGTGGTAAAACTGTAATTCATCGCAAATATTTTTCTACGGAGAATATGATAAAAGATGGTAATTGTCCTTTCTGTGGGGAAAATATTCTGGGGATAGGAATGTCAGGAAAGTTAAAATAGTGAACATAGTATATTGCCAACCACCTAATGTGGATGAATATGAATTATTTTTGAACATTATTATGATGAGAAAAATTTTTAATTTAAATATTCATGTTCTAAAAGAAAAGAAATTATATCAATCTCTAATCTAGTTCCCACTACCATCATTTTAGCAATATATTCGAAATCAACTTCTTTATCAGCGTATACTTCGATGCCATCTGAAAAATCTTTATATTTTTCTTTTAAATAATATGGCAATATATCCCAGGGAATATTATTCTTTCCTACATAAATCATCCCATTTTTATCTAAATATAAAGCAATGGATTTATCTTTTTCTCTGCTTATTTCCCCTTCTGCTTGTGGTAACTGAATTGTTGCTCTAATCTCATTTGTATCCAAGGTAGAGGCAAGCATAAAGAAAAGTAATAAAAGGAATACAACATCAATGAGCGGAGCGATATTTATTTCCATATCAAGTTTTTTAATCTTGTATTTGCGCATGCTGGTCACCTAATTTCTGAATATAATGAATTAATTCTAATTCCCTTTTTTCAGTATGTTTTACCACATGCTCCAGCTTATTCATAAAATAATAGTAAGTAGCCAGGGCAGGAATTGATATACTAAGTCCAAAGGCAGTTGTTATTAGTGCTTCAGATATGCCCTGAGCTAATTGTTGTGATTCAACATTCAAAGATAAAAAATGGAAAGTCTTTATCATTCCGGTAACTGTTCCCAATAATCCTAATGAAGGACTTATCTTTCCGATAAAATGGAGCATCCCCAGATGTCTTTCCATTCTGGGAAATAGAATCATCTTTAACTCTTCCATTGCTCTTTCTGTTTCTATATAACCTTCTTCCCAGACCAGAATTCCCTTATACAATACACTATATATAGGATTGTATGGTTTCTTTAATATTTTTAGAGCTTCCTGGGTTTTTCCTTGCTTTAGACTCTCTTTGACTTGCTGAATAATATTTTCCGGGACTTCCCGTCTAATTCTACTAAAATAAAAAAACCGTTCCATAATTATAGCTAAAGCAATAACGGAAACAGCCAAAAGAGGATAAATAACAACTCCCCCTTGCTCAATTAATATTCTCATTTTTATACCTCTTTCTAAATTTATTTCAGTTTGAAAATGATAGGGATCAATACCCAGCTATCTTTTTCCTCATCATCATATTTTGCTGGTTTAAATTTCCAGTGAAAGATTGACTCGAAAGCAGCCTGATCAAAACCTCGATAACCGGAGAAAGTATCTATAAGCACTTCACTAACATTACCTTCTTTGTCAACCAATACTTTTAATTGGACCTGTCCTTCAATATTTCTTTTTCTTAAATTATCAGGATATTCTGGTGGATGATAAGAAATAATTTGCGGCATGGTTACCAGATTATCTATTAGATTAGAATTTGTTAAGTCGAGAGGAAAATATTTCTGAATGGATTTAATCCCCCTTTCTTCTCTTAACAGAAGAGAATCCTGATTTGTAACTTCTTTGTAGTATTCTTTATCTTGATCAACCTTATTGTCAGTTAAAATGTTATCAGGTGTTTTCTGCCTATTTTCTATTTCTTGACTATTTGATGTACCATTTTGTTCTGTTGATTTATACTTATAAGAAGGTAATTGTTCATCTATTATTTCTTTCATTTCTGATAAATTATATTCAATACCATATTGCTCTTCTTTGCTGATATTTTCTGAGGGAAGGTCTTTTTGTGTAATCATCTCTTTCTCTGTAGAAATAGTCTCTAGAGGCGTATTATGCTTATCTAAATTTTGATTAGGATTTTCTTCTATAAGCAGAGAAAAAGAATCGGATGCAAGAAATTCCAGCCTGGCAGAAATAACTGTTTCTTTTTTTTCTTCCGGATATTTCCACTTATCAGATTGGTCAGAAAAAATATTAATAATCCAATAGTGAAAAAATATTGAAATAATTAAGGCAATAATAAAAAATTTATTATTCATTTTTTCTTTATACTCTTTCTAGCTAGGGAAATAATAGGGATGTACTATATTTTGTTTGTCCATCCCTATTATTTTCTATTTTAAAAATCAGCACTAATTCCCAATAGAAATGTTCTTCCCTGAACTGGATATCCACTGACTAATTCAGGTCTTTGATCAAATAAATTTTTGATGGAGAGGCTTAATTTAATTTTCTGGTCCTTTTCTTTATTAACAGTAAAATCTCTATCAATATTTGCTTCAAAAAGATAATAATTATCTAAATTATCAGGTCGGCCTGTGACTATGTATCCATTCAATCCTATTGTAAAGTCATCCTTATTTACTCCAAACTGATTTAAGTAAGCCAAACCAAGCCCATACTTATGTCTTGGTTTTAATGGATTGCCTGTATCAAGGTCAGTGGCATTTACATAGGTATAATTCAGATTTCCAATAAAGTGGTCATTAAATTCTCTCTTTAGGATAACCTCTGTTCCAACAATACGTGCTGAGCCAATATTAGAAGGTCTCCATACCCCGTCAGGATCAGCTGTCCAATTAATTAAGTCATTTACATTTTTTTGAAAGACATTTAACTCAGCCTGAGCGTCTCCTTTTTCATTTATAAAGCGTAATCCTGCTTCATAAGCCCAGGCGATTTCTGGTAACAAATCCGGGTTACCGCCAACATAGCCATCTTCCGGCCAGTAAAGATCATCATAAGTGGGTGCACGATAAGCACGGCCTACAGAAGCATGAAAACTGAGCTCATCTTGCAAACGATAGGAAATCCCTACCCGAGGGTTAAACTGTCCACCAAAGATTTGATGGTAATCATAACGTACTCCAGCTGTTATACTTAGCTTTTCTAATTCTGCCGGCTGCCAGACATCCTGAATAAATACTGCACTGTTTAGATCTTGTTGTTTTCCGATATCTGTACTATCTATCCAATGGTATTTAATATCTCCACCCCAAGTTAGAGTATGGTCACTTTCTATATGGTCATCATCAAAACTGAAGTTATAATGGGTGCTATCAAAAGATAACCCGGCAGTATAGGTTTTATGAATACTGGCACCGGTGTGTTCCCATTCATCCGGATTGTTATAATAAAGACGGTGAAAATCATACCAGGCTATTATATTGATATCTTTATTCTCTTCTCTTTTCTGCCATTTTAAATTCAGATTGAAATTCCGGTCATTTTGCTGGGCATTGGGAGTAGGGTAATCCAAAGAACCGGGCAATCCTCTTTGATAATCATGATAACGAATAGATAAATCCAAATCAGTTTTTTGATCTATCTCCTTGGAAATCTTGCCCAGCAAAGAAATCTTATCCAATTGACTGTTTTCTCGGTCACCTTCTGTTTGGTAATATTCACCAGTAAAAAAATAGTCAAAATCATTGCTTCGATTTTGATAAGAAGCCTGGTATTTTTGGGTATGATAGCTCCCGAAATAAACTCCTGCCGTTCCTTTTTTTTCCTCTCCCCCACCTTGAGTTATTATATTAATAACCCCACCTAAGGCATTTGCTCCATAGAGGGCTGATGCCGGTCCTCGATAAATTTCGATTTTTTCAATCATACCGACCGGGATTAAGCCCAGATCTATTTTACCGGTTTGGGGATCGTTAACAACCTTCCCGTCTATCATGATTAAGACTTGTTCAGGAGAAGAACCGCGAATGCTAACCGATTTAATATCACCGGGAGAACCATAATCTGTTATTTCAAGCCCAGCAATATTTTTTATTATTCCCGATAAATTCTCAGATTTAGAGATCTCTATATCTTTTTTGTTAATAATTTCAACGCTAGCTATTGAGGTAAGTAATTCTTGCGGGTATTTTGAGGCAATAACCACAATTTCTTCCAATGTAAAAAGAGAATCCTGCAATTCGGTTGCAAAAATATTAGTACAAAGCAAAGGTATATTTACGAAAATAAGTAGTGCTATAAGAATAAAATAAAATTTTTTGGACATTATTATTCGTTCCCTTTCTATTATTAATGCTCTTATCAAATAAAATATTTTACAGTTGTTCCCCCCTTCCTTCCCCCTGGTAAATAAAAAAACTGCCTCCTCTTTCCAAGAAGGCAGCTTAATAAACTTACCACTATTTGTTTACTCCTGCTCTCCCTCTATGTCGGAGGTCTCCCAAGCAGACAATCATGGCAAGTCTTCTGGCTCCCAGCTCCTTTTAGTATTATCCTTCCCACCTGCTGGGCAGTGAATAATACCGGGTTATGCTGATTACAGATGCGACGACAGCAACGGTCTTGCACCGTTTTCCTTTTTAATCACTTCTGAACCATGAATGTTAAAACTCTATTTATTTTTTTCTATTCTCTTTTTACCTAGTATTATATTTTGTCTATCCGATTTGTCAAGTTAGGACTTCACTAAATATACAAATGGCAGGCGTTTCTAACTCAATCTTTTTGGTAAAATTATTTATTCAACCATTGATATTGGTAAAAAAGGCAATTAATAATTTATATAGATTAAGTAAAAATATTTTAACCACCACATTACTCTAATACTACAATGGGAATACCATTATAATTATCTACATAGGCGTTTACATCAAAAACTTCCCGGATATTTCTGGAGTTAATTACTTTGCTACCCCCTTCTGAGAAGATTTTTCCATCTTTTAACATAATAAATTTATCGGAGAATCTCAAAGTTAGGTTTAAGTCATGCATAACTACAATAGCAGAAATATTTTGAGTTCTGGAAATATCTCTAATGATTTTCATCACTTCTATCTGATTTTTTAAATCTAGATTGTTAGCCGGTTCATCTAACAAAAGAACTTTAGGTTCCTGAACCAGAGCCCTGGCAATAATAACTTTTTGCAGTTCACCACCACTTAACTCATTGGTGTTGCGCAAGGCATATTTTTCTAACTGCATTAGCTTTAAAATATTGCTGGTAATTTCAAGATCCCTTTTAGAGGCTTCCCATTTAATATAAGGTTTTCTACCTAAGAGCACTGTATCAAAAACGGTCATATAATTACTGATAGTATTTTGAGGAACATAAGCCATTTTTTGGGCAATCCCCACATCATCTAATTGTTTTAAATTAAATCTATCAATTAATACAGTTCCTTTTTGTGGCTTCAATATCTTATTGATACACCTTAACAGGGTAGATTTGCCTGCTCCGTTTATTCCCAGGACAGAAACAACCTCTCCTTTATTTACCTGAAATACTATATTTTTTAAAACACTTTTACTCGGGTAAGAGAATTCCATTCCATCTACTTGAAGAATCATTTGTTATCTCCCTTATTCTTCTTTTTCTATTCATCCCTTTCCATTTTTTACTGAATCCTCTTAATGAATTGAATATTACCAATTCTCGGGCTTCAGGTAAAAATAATAAGCTTTATTACCTCTTAATCTTTAGAATTTATTTTATCACCGATATCTTTTAATAAGCAAGTAAAGAAAGACCGGGGCTCCCAGAAAAGAGGTTAATATTCCTACCGGCAATATAATAGGTGAAATAATAGTACGGGCAACAGTATCGGAAATGAGTAATAATAATGCTCCAATTAAGGCAGAGATAGGGATGATAAAGCGATAATCTCCACCTATTAATATTCTTACCAGATGAGGGCATATTAATCCAACAAAACCGATAATACCCAAAAAGGCCACATTGACCGATACCAGGAGGGAGGCAACCAACATTCCTAATAATCTGGTTTTTTTGGTATTGACTCCTAATGATTTGGCACTTTCCTCTCCACTTTCTAAAGCATTATAATCCCAGCGTTTGTAAATAAAATAAGCAACAGATAAAATCATAAATACTGCCATTATACCTACCTCTACCCAATGTGGTCTTCCCAGATCTCCAAAAGACCAGTAAACCATAGCTGCTAATTGCAGGTCATTTGCAAAATATTGCATGACCATAGTTCCGGCAGTGAATAAAGAACTCATAGTTACTCCAGCCAGTATAATGGTTTCTGGAGCAAAATTTTTTAACTTTGCCAGTAGCAGGATCACTAAAACAGCCACAAAGGAACCTAAAAAGGCAAAAACAGTTATCAGATAGGGGCTGTTAATAAATATTTTTCCGGTACTCTCAGCACCACCAATACCAAACAGGATAATAGCAACAGCAGCTCCAAACATTGCCCCATGCGATATTCCTATGGTATAAGGGGAAGCCAGTGGATTTCTTAAGGTACATTGCATCACTGCTCCGGAAACTGCCAGGGAAATACCGGCAATGATAGCTGCTAATATTCTAGGAAGACGAATATTCCAAATGATTAACTCCGCTGTGTTCCCTCCTTTGCCTATTAAGGCTTGATAAATTGTGGATAAAGAGAGCTTATGTCCACCTATGGATAGGGAAAATAGACCAAACAAGAGTAAAAAGATAATTAGGATACCTCCCATAACTATTTTTTTTCTATTCAATTGAGTATATTTTTGGACTACATTTTTATTCAAATTTTTTCACCAATTAGTAAATATGATGTATTATAATATATAATACTCCATTATTGACTGAACGCTTTAAATCTATCTTTTAGAGTATAATAAGCACTTTCACCGCTCCCTCCGTAAAATTTCTTAAAGACCTCTACTCCTTTTTGATCAATATTTATATCCTGAAATATATCTGGATAGATCGTCTTCCCCACATAATAGGCGTCAATGATTGCGTTTTCCTTGTTATAGGAATACCAGCAAAAAGGTAAGACATAGTATACTTTATTTTCCTGGATTGCCTTAAGCTCTTTGAAGGGACTGGTTTGTAACTCGTTTTCTATAATAGACAATGAAACAGGAGATATAAAAATCACCTCAGGATTCCAACCGATCAGTGCTTCTTTATCGATATTAACTCCGGAACTCAACTCAGACAATTCATAGGCAACATTCAGTATATTGAGCCAATTAAAGGGAGGCCATTGCGGATCAGTAGAAGTTAAGCCATGAGAACCATAAAAAGCCCTTCCAGCAATATAGGCAGTTAATTTTTGCTCATCAGAAATATCTTTTGTTCGATTACTGAGGTCTTTTTTATAAGTTTCAATTGCATTGATTAACTCCTCGGCTCGGTCTTTTTTACCTAATGCTTCACCAATAATTTTTAAAGATTGGTAAAACATTTCGTCTTGTTTGAGTGTCCCAATAGGATTAGTATATACTGCAATAACCGGGATCCTGGTCTTATTCTGTAAATCATCAACTTTCTGAGTATCAGTTGCACCCATGAATATAATATCGGGATTTAATTGTATAATCACTTCATGGTTATATCCGCTTCCACCTGCTCCTATATTGACTACCGGTAAATTATACAATTCAGGGAAAGCAAGCATATAGGGCAAATCAGAGCCCTGGGGAGCTCCCTTTTCATCTGTTTTGGCTTTCTCCCGGTACTCAATCCCCACAATCTTATCTACTACATCAAAAGAAAGAACCTCCCTAAGAGAACACCCTACTGCCAGAATTCGGTTGATCTCCTGTGGTATACCCACTTCCCTACCTAAGGTATCGGTTATTTGAATATCAGACGCCAAACAATAGGAAGTAAAGATACTGACAAGTAGTAGACTCCAAAAAACAATAAATAATTTGTTTTTAATAAACATTGAAACCCCCATTTTTATTAGAAATCGTGTTACTTTTTTAATAATTGTAACACTATTCTAAAATAAAACAAGAGCCTGGTCTCCATTTTTATAAAATAATTAGAAAGGTGCTTTTCAAAGCAACCCCTTAATGGCTAATAAAATAATCCTTATTATAAACTATAGAGCCAGCAATAGATACATAGTTCTATCTAACAGAAAAAAAGTAAAGATTTATCAAAAAGGTTTCAAATAAATTCCTGCCCGGTGAGAGAATGGTAGGCCGGTAATTAAAAAATTAGATCGGATGGAAAAAAGCGATACCCAATGTTTATTATTAATATTTAGAAAAAAGATTGATTATCGGAATATTAATTGTGATAATCTACTTCTTTTTATTTCAACTGCCTGATAAGGGCATAACTCCTGGCAGCAGAAGCATCGAATACAGCGAGTAAGATCGGCTTTCGGTCTATTTTCAATCATTTCAATACATTTGGCAGGACAATGCCGGGCGCATAAGCCACAACCCACACATTTTTTGTGTCTAAAATCAGGTTTAGGACGTAATATTTTGTAAAAGAAGTCATCCAGGCGAGGAGGTAAGGGAATGGGAATATGTCTGCTCCGTGACGTTGTCGGAACTTTAAAGGGGATTGGCTCAAACTTTTCTCTATTTATTCCCTTAATATCAAGCTCCTGGATATTTGTTGGTATCAGTCCTCTCTCTATGGCCTTCTGTAAAGTAAATATTCGCTCAGCAGCCAGGTCAATTAGATAACAACAAGCAAGATCAAGGGCATGAGGATTAGTCGAAGCACCCAGAAGACCAACCTGCTTTGGATCACCGGCTGACGGACCGGTACCTTCCATAGCTATTACTGCATCCATAATTGATAATTGTGGTTTTACAAATTCGGTAACATCAACCAGCATATTGGAAAAATCCCTGACGTCGCTCATTCTTAAATGATAGTCCGCTTTTAAGAGACCCGGTATGGTGCCAAAAAGATTTTTTACCGCACCAGTATAGATGGTAAAACCGTGTGTTTTTAGTTTAGCCAGAGAAATAACCACATCAACTTCTTTAATGATCTTTGCTACGGTAATCTGTTTAAGAATTTTTCCTTCTGGATTAGAGAATTCCTGTTGCTGGAAATTCCAGTTTAATTGAGCACCTGTTTTAGCAGCAACTTCTTCCATACCGGTTTCCCGATAAATACCTTTTAACCAGGATTTGGTGAAAGGTCCGCCGGGACTATCAGCTATTATAGCCCTTGCACCAAGAGTATGAATTTGATTAACAATGGCTTCTACTAAAGCAGGATGAGTGGTAACCGCTGCTTCTGGAGATTTTTTCATCAATAGATTGACTTTTAACAGTACCTTTTGCCCAGGCTGGATATATTGATTGAGACCACCTAACTCGGTAAACAATTGCTGGATTGCTCTGTTTACCTCATTTTGCTGATATGTTTTACAGGGTATAAAAACAACTTTTCTATTATTCATGCTCAGATCCGTTTACCATTTTTTAAACTTTTCCATTATAACAAAATTCTGCAAAAATAAATAGTAATTCGTGCTAAGTAATTATCCAGATATTATTTGCTAAAATCAAATTTGTTCATTAATATAGAGAATAGTATTTAGTATCCTATTCAGCAGGAAGAAAAATAAAAACAAAAAATTTAGAATATAAAATATTAATAGGAAGGAGCTTATTAATGCCATTTGGATATAACAGTAAGATTTTAAGAATTGACCTCGATAAAAAAAGTTATCAGATTGAACAGCCTGATGAAATTTTTTATCGTACCTACTGGGGGGGCCGAGGATTTGGACTTTACTATATGTTAAAAGAAATGAAACCAGGTGTGGATCCTTTTTCAGGGGATAATTTACTTATTTTTTCTACCAGTGTTATTTTAGGGAATGCAGCTCCGGCAATGCCCCGTTATACAGTTTGTACTAAATCTCCTTTAACTGGAGCACAGGGAGAATCTGAAGCAGGCGGTTATTGGGGACCGGAACTAAAAAAGGCTGGTTTTGATGCCATAGTTATTCGAGGCATTGCTGAACAACCATGCTATATCTGGATTAAAGACGGACAGGTCGAATTTAAAGATGCCACCAATCTCTGGGGTAAGGAAACCTATCAAGTAGAACAAATAATCAAGGAAGAACTGGGAGATAAAAATATCAGAATATGTCAGATTGGCCTGGCTGGAGAGAATCAGGTCTTATATGCCAATATTGTTAATGAGTTAACTCATTTTAATGGTAGAAACGGATTAGGCGCTGTGATGGGTTCTAAAAGACTTAAAGCCATTGTGGTAAGAGGTAACAATCCTGTTACCCTTTATGATAAAGAAAGAGTGAAAGAAATATCTGCGAATATTGCCCGAAGAGTTATGGAAAATCCTTTGAGCAGAGCTTTAAGGGAATATGGTACCCCTGCTACAGTAAGGGGGTTTTACGAATCAGGCTCACTTCCATCTTTAAACTGGACTACCGGTTATTTTCGGGATGGTGAAAATCTTACTGCTGAAATTTATAATAAAACAATTCTAAAAGGGAGGGATAGCTGTTATGCCTGCCCGATTCGCTGTAAAAGAGTAGTAGAGTTTAATAATGGAGAAATAGAAATAAATCCTGTTTATGGGGGACCAGAATACGAAACTGTTGTAGCCCTTGGTTCTATTTGTGGTATTGCTGATTTGCCCTATGTGGCTAAAGCCAACGAATTATGTAACAAATGGGGTATAGATACCATCTCAGCAGGAATGACTATTGCTTTCGCTATGCAATGTTATGAAGAGGGAATATTAAATAGGGAAGATGCAGATGGTATAGATTTGCATTTTGGCAATAAAGAAGCCTTGCTTATTTTAATTGAAAAGATTGCTAAAAAAGAGGGATTTGGCAAGTTGTTAGCCCAGGGTTCACGTATATTATCCCGCCAAATTGGCCGGGGCTCTGAGAAATATTTAAAAGAGGTTAAAGGACAGGAAGTTCCTATGCACGATCCGAGAGCCAAAGCTAGTCTTGCCCTACAGTTTGCTTTTTCTGATTATGGAGCAGATCACATGAAAGCTCCGCATGATCCTTTCTTTTCCAGCAAAGACTCCATTGGTTTAAAGGAAATGAGCGGTCTTGGTATCTTAAAACCGCTGGACGCAACGGATTTGAGTTATCGAAAGGTAGCTCTGTTTAAGATGCTGGATATTTACTGGACTATTTTTGATATTTTAGGTATATGTGACTTTGGTTATGTACCTAGAAGTCTGGGCACTATGGATGAATTACTGGCGATTGTTCGTGCTACAACCAGCTGGCAGACTACCTGGTATGAACTGATGAAATTAGGAGAAAGAACTATAAATATGGCTAGAGTATATAATATTAGAGAAGGATTTACTGCAGATGATGACACTTTACCAGAAATATTTTTTTCTAATTTCCCCGATGGACCTCTTAAGGGCAAAGGAGCATTACAGCGAAAGGATTTTGAAGAGGCCAAAAAATTACGCTATGAATTAATGGGATGGAACAAAGAAGGGAAACCAAGTATAGGAAAACTGATTGAATTGGATTTAGACTGGCTGGTAGAGGAATTAACCTGATAGTTATCAGAAATTATAGTACTCTTTTTTATAAAATTACACTCACTTTGAAATAGATTTAACGATTCCGAAGTGAGTGTAATCATTTTCAACATCTTAATAATTTTTTAATCTCTTTACCATGAAATTTTTTTAATCAGACATCATGCATTCAGCCAAGTTTTGAGCAAAAGCCTCTACATCTTTCTCTAACAATGAACCAAATTGGGCATAACAATCAGAAATTTTGTTTAAATCTCCCATGAAGTAAGCATTGACTAAATTATCCCAGATTGGAGTCTGTTGAATTTTTGCTAATCCTTCATTGATTACCGGAAGAATTCCTTTTGGATCACCTTTTTGGACATAGAAAACATACTCTTCTTCAGTATTAATAGTACCGACGATTTTGATGGGATTATTTTTGACAAATGCTTCGGCTGCTGGAGTATCAGCAACAAAAACATCAATACGTCCATTGACTAAATCCATGATTCCCAAGTCATTTGTTTCATATAACTCTAATTTAATATCTACATTTGCTTGAACCACGTTTTCTTCCAACCAATCAGCCTGTGTTGTTCCTCTTTGAGCCCCAATTGCATTTCCGCCAGTCAAGGCAGTTGCAATATTTAATTTTGAATCTTCTTTAACCATTACCCCTTGGCTACCTGACCAATAAGTGTTAGAGGCATCAGCAACTTCTAGACGTTCTTTGGTTAAGGTTGCACCAGCAGCCATTAGGTCAATTCTATCAGATTGAAGGGCAGGAATAAGTGAATCAAAACCGATATCCTGTATTTCTATTTCATAATCCTGAATTTTGGCGATTACTTTCATTAAGTCCATATCAAATCCCACAAAATTATTGTTTGCATCAACCCATTCAAAAGGTGGCCAGTCTGCCGAAGTTCCTACAATAATTTTCTCTGAGGCAGCCGAAGAAGATAACATATTGACTGCTACTAACATAATAAGAATAAATAAGAAACTAATTGTTTTTTTAGCTAATTGTTTAATCATATTTTTGTTTCCTCCTTAAGGAATATTTTTTAACAATTTTTACAAATTTCCATTTTTAACAGTTAATGCTTGTTTTCATCCCCCCCAGTATTCCATAGTTTATAGACCTGGAATGTGAAATCTTTTTTCCATCAGGTCTAGTAGTTTGGAAAGAACTAAAACTAAAATAAGGTAAATTAGGGCAACTACAATAAAAACTTCAAAAGTTCTGAAATTTCGTGAGGCGATTAACCTTCCTTGAGACATAATTTCTGGTGCCTGAATCATATATGCCATAGAAGAGTATTTTAATAAATAGATCAGTTCATTAGACCAGGAAGGGATTGCCAATCGGAACATCTGTGGCAAGACAATATGTTTAATAACCTGAATTTGTTTCATCCCCAGAGAATAAGCAGCTATTAATTGTTCCTTCCTGATAGCCTGAATCGCTCCTCTAAAATATTCGGCTTGATAGGCAGCACTATTTATACCCATTCCGATCATAGCTGCTACCAATGGTGAGAGCATTATACCCACAGAGGGTAGACCAAAATAGAGAATAAAAAGCTGAGTAAGTAAAGGTGTACCACGAATAATTTCCACAAAAAATGTAGAAATAGTATAAACTAACTTAGAGCCATATACTCTTCCCAGAGCAACCGGGATTCCCAGTAAGACACCTGTGGTGATGGCAATAATGGTAAGTTCTATAGTGATGACGGTACCTCCCAATAATTTTGGCAAAATATTCCAGGTTAGTTCTAAAAACCTCACTCTGACCTTCCTCCATAAAGTTCGGTAATTTTGTATAAAAATTCTCTGGTTCTGGGATTCTGGGAATGGTGGAACATAGTATCAGGTTTACCCTCTTCCACAATTACACCATTTTCCATAAAAATAATGTCGTTAGCTACTGATCGGGCAAATCCCATTTCATGAGAAACCACCACCATGGTCATTCCACTTTCTGCAAGTTTAATCATTACATTTAAAACCTCTCCAATTAATTCGGGATCCAGGGCAGAGGTCGGTTCATCAAATAAGATGAGTTTGGGATTCATTGCCAGGGCACGAGCAATAGAAACACGTTGCTGCTGTCCACCGGATAGTTCAGCAGGATAGGAATTTAGTTTGTCTGCCAATCCTACCAGATTCAATTTTTCTATACCAATATTAGTTGCCTTATCTTTTGGTATTTTTTTCACCACTGTTAATCCTAAGCGAACATTATCTAAAACGGTGAGGTGGGTAAAAAGATTGAAATGTTGAAAGACCATACCAATAGAGGAACGGATTATATTAATATCCGTATTAGGATTGGTTATTTCAATTTCTTCTAACCAGATACGACCTTTGTCAGGTGGAGTAAGTTTATTAATACAGGTCAGTAAGGTGCTTTTACCGGTACCGGAGGGACCGATAATAACAGTAGTTTCTCCCTGGTTGACCTGAAATGAGATACCTTTTAAAACTGTTAACTTTCCATAGCTTTTGTGTAAATTTTCTACTTTTAGAATAACTTTAGGCATGTTAAATCCTTTCCAAGACAGATTGCTTTCTACTTTGTTTTATTTCATAACCGGGGATTTTGTATTTTTCTTCCAAAATCCTTAAGAGCTGGTTTCCACTAAAAACCAGGATAAAATATATTAGAGCACAGACGGTATAAACCAGCAGAGCATTACCGAAGGTACGTGCAACAATGTATCGACCCTGTCTTAAAAGCTCTGTTACTCCTACCGCATAAGCTAAGGAGCTGTCTTTTAGAACAACAGCATATTCATTAGACCAGGAAGGGATAGAAAGCCTTAAAGCTTGAGGTAATATTACATACCTGATTGACTGCAGTGTATTCATACCTAATGAACGAGCTGCTTTCATCTGTTCTTCCCCAATGGATTGAATTGCTCCTCTAAATATTTCAGATTGATAGGCAGCAGAGCGTAAACCCATAGCCAGGACAGCAGCCATAAAAGCACTTATATTAATATGAAAGAATGAGGAACCAAAATAGAATAAAAATAATAGGACAAGAGCTGGAACAGCTCTAAAAAAACGTTCAAAGGGTAAAATAATTAATAATTGTAAGCCAGGAGGGCTATAAACACGCCCCAGTGCTAAAATAATTCCCAGTATAAAACCCAGTGCTAAAAAATATAAGGTTAGATTAATGGTAACCAGTGTTCCTGTCAATAGGGAGGGTATACCCTTCCAGATTATATATAATTGATCCATGATAATGACATACTCCTGTAGTTCATGCAATTCTAATTATATTTTATAACAAGCAGGCAAAAATAAAAAATCTCGCTACCTCTTTTTGATATTGAATCTATCAAGAAAGAGGGGCGAGATAATGCTCCCGTGGTGCCACCCTGATTGGAAAAACGAAGAATCATTTTTCCCACTCATTGTAATTTTAAAGGCAACCAACCTTTTTTATTACCAATGGACTCTATTTGGGTTAAAAGTCAATTAAGGTAATTACACCTGCTATACCTTTCTCTGAAATACTTGACTCAACCTACTTTGCCATTGATTTAGATTTTTTTATTTAATTATTAAATGTGCGAATTTTTGTTAGTATAATAATACTAAGTAATAAATATTTTTTTGTCAAGAAATTAATGTGTTTGATTCAGGGTATCTAAAAAGTTCTAATCATTTCTTTTAATTCATTAATTTTATTTTCTGTCTCAATTTCTCCTTGTCTAATAATTGCTACTCGCTCTTTTTTCTTTAGAAAGTAAGATACCTCACCTTGATATTGGGGTTTGAGAATCAAATCAGCACCTCTTAGAGAGAGATTAGTTAAATCTTCTATCATAATATCCATGCTTCTTTCAACAATAGAAATAACATTATTAGGGTCTTTCTTTTCTCCAGTCATTTCCTGTAAGCTTACGGCAATTACAATATCAGCACCCATCTGCCGTACCACATCCACCGGAACAGGGTCCTTTAAACCACCGTCAACTAAAATTCCATCTTCACATTCAAAGGGGTAAAATAAGCCAGGAATAGAAATGGAGGCAGCTACAGCATTAGAGACCTTTCCTTTATCTATAATAATCTTCTCTCCGGTTATTAAGTCCGTAGCCACTGCTTTGTAGGGAATCTTTAAATCATGTTCAAAATGTGCCCAATTAGAAAGCTGGTCAAATTTGTCTCTTATGGCAATAGTAGAAAGCAAGCCTCTAGGCCAGGCTGCATCGGCTATCATTTTGGGTAGATTTATTGAAATTCCCAATATTTTCTTATCCTGATACTCTTCTAATTCAAAGGTAATATTTTTAAAAGATAGGTATTTTGTAAAATTCTCTTCTAAAATGTAATCCTCTATGTCCTTTAAATCAAAACCGAGGGCATAAAAGGCTCCAACTAAACTACCCACACTGGTTCCGGCAATGTAATCGATTTTAATTCCTTCCCTTTCCAGTACTTTTAATACGCCGATATGGGCAAATCCACGAGGTCCCCCGGCTCCTAGAGCTAAACCTATTTTTGGTTCATTCTGAGCAGAAGAGAAAATAACACAGGTAATAAAAAAAACGATAGTTAAAATTGGCATAATCGATCTGTTTATATTCATGATTAATATTATAGAATATTACCAATAGTTGTGCAAGCATCCCATTTTTAAGATAAAAAATTGTTGGTAAGGATTATGGTGGTGGTCTAGTTAGTATATTTTTTGTTGAGACGTTGATAATTAGAGATTGACTGATATATACTAGATTTGAGGTATAGACAACTAATTTGAATATTTTCAAGTAGATAAAACTTTTTAAATATTTCATTAATATGACCATTATACCCTTACCTGTTTGTAGGGTTTAACCTTTAGACAATTTGAGTAAAATGTGATAGAATTTTGGCAATTGATTTATCTTATTTATGCTTTGTGACAGAGGAGAATAGTTATGGATGAGACAAAATTTGTAAAGGAAATCGCATCTAAGGAAGAAGCTTTTTCTCAGTGGTATATCGATATAGTCTTGAAGGCAGATTTAGCAGACTATACACTAGTAAAAGGATGTATGGTTATTAAACCTTACGGATATGCATTATGGGAAAATATGCAGCAATGTTTAGATCGAAGAATTAAGGCTACCGGTCATAAAAATGCTTATTTCCCTCTCTTTATTCCCGAGAGCTTATTAAAGAAGGAAGCAGAACATGTAGAAGGATTTGCCCCTGAAGTTGCCTGGGTTACCCATGGCGGTAATCAAAAATTGGAAGAACGATTGGCGGTAAGACCAACTTCGGAAGCCATTATTGGTAGTCTTTATTCTAAATGGATTCGATCGTGGCGAGATTTACCGATTTTAATCAACCAGTGGGCTAACATCGTTCGATGGGAAAAGGTAACCCGTCCTTTTTTAAGAACTACAGAGTTTTTATGGCAAGAAGGACACACAGCACATAAAAGTAAGGAAGAGGCTGAAGAGGAGACTTTAAAAATATTGACTGTCTATAAGGATTATATAGAACAGGACCTCGCTATTCCGGTAATTATTGGGAGAAAAAGCAATAAGGAAAAGTTTGCTGGTGCCGTGCATACCTATGCTTTGGAAGCTTTAATGGGTGATGGTAAAGCCTTACAGGCAGGCACTTCCCATAATCTAGGTCAAAATTTTGCTAAGGCTTTTGATATTCATTTTCTAGATGAAAATCAGCAAGAGCAGTTGGCCTGGACTACCTCCTGGGGAACTACTACTAGGCTGGTTGGAGGGATAATTATGGTTCATGGAGATGAAAGAGGCTTGAAATTACCTCCCAAAGTTGCCCCAATACATATCGTCATTGTTCCCATTTTCTTTGATAAATCTAAACAGGAAGTAATGAATAAAGCTCAAGAATACAAGAAATTGTTGGAAGAAAAATTTAAGGTTGAACTGGATGACCGGGATGCTTATACGCCGGGATGGAAATTTAATGAATGGGAGATGAAAGGAGTTCCTGTTCGATTAGAAATCGGACCACGCGACCTTGCTCAGAATCAAATTACAGCGATAAGAAGGGATAAAGGGGAAAAAGTATTTATATCAGAGAAGGAATTAGTTTCTACTTTGGAGAGATGGATGCCCGATATTCAAAACAATCTATACATGCAAGCCAGATCACGCTTAGAGGAAAATATTAGATTTACTGAAAATTATGAAGATTTTAAACAGATAATAGAAGAGAAACGTGGTTTTATAACAGCTTATTGGTGTGGAAATGAGGAATGTGAAAATCAGATTAAAAAAGATACTAAAGCCACTATTCGATGTATACCGCTGGAACAAAATGAGGAAAAAGGGAAATGCATCTTTTGTGGCACAGAATCTTCAACTATAGCATATTTTGGCAGGGCTTATTAGCATAATACATGATTGCAGAAATTGGAGGAATTCTATTTTTGTATTTTATAATAAAGAAAAAATTAGTTAGAAAAGGAGGATTTTAAAAATGGAAAAGATATTAATTGGCCGCGTTATTGATTATTTTGCCAAAATTGGTGTGGCTGCTATTGATATTGATTCAGGAGAAATTAAAGTAGGAGATACGCTATATTTTAGTGGTCATACTACCGATTTTGAGCAAGAAATTGAATCAATGCAAATTGACAGGGAACCAGTAAATTCAGCACAGGCCGGAGATTCTGTCGGTATCAGGATAAAAGAGAGAGTGAGAGACGGGGACGAAGTATATAAGATAATCAATAAATAATAAGGTGATATCAATCCTTTTTATGGCCTAACTTATACAAAAACCAGAAATATTTTTTATTAAATCTGCTTTGGATAAAATTGAGGAGTTATTATAATAATAAGGAGGATAATCAGGGGTACTTCCCCTGATTATCCTATTTTTTGGTCTTTTCTTCGGGTGTTTTAGAAACTTTTTCTTTTTGTTTTTCATAAAAATCCACAAATGGTTTAACCAATTCCAGAGGGAAGGGGAAGACAGTAGTGGTATTTTTATCAGCAGCAATAATTCCCAGAGTTTGCAAGTAACGTAATTGCAGGGATAGCGGTTGCTTACTCATTTTTTCTGCTGCCTGCACCAGTTTTTCTGATGCCTGGAATTCACCCTCTGCATGTATTACCTTTGCCCTTCTTTCTCTTTCTGCTTCTGCTTGCTTGGCCATTGCTCGTCTCATATTTTCAGGTAATTCCACATCTTTTGTTTCTACAGTAGTAACTTTAATTCCCCAAGGATCAGTCTGTTCATCAACAATTTGTTGTAATGTTTGATTTATTTTTTCTCTTTGAGATAAAAAGGTATCCAGATCCCTTTCTCCCAAGACACTTCTCAGGGTAGTTTGGGCAATTTGAGAGGTAGCAGAGATGTAGTTTTCTACCGATATAACTGCTTTTACCGGATCAATTACCCGAAAATAAATTACTGCATTGACCTTTATAGGAACCGTATCCCTGGTTATTACCTCCTGTGCCGGTACATCCATATTGATTGTTCTCAGACTTACTTTAACCATATGATCTACAATCGGTATAAGCAAAATAAGACCAGGTCCTTTTGCTCCGACTACTCTTCCTAAACGGAAGACAACACCTCTTTCATATTCTCTTACAATTCTTATTGCTTGAGATAGTATGATAAATATTATAATCAGGATTCCCAGATAGAGACTCGTTGACGTGATAAGATTCATTTTTATTCCCCCTTTTTATCAGTTTTTTTAACGATTAGACGAAGTCCATCTAAAGATTCAACAATGACCTTTTCTCCCTTCTTAATGGGTTTTTCATCTAAAATAGTAGCTTGCCAGATTTCCCCGTGTATAAAGATTTGTCCATCAGGATTTAAATTTGTTCTGGCGACACCAATCATCCCAATCATACTCTCTTTGCCGGAAATAGGTTTTTTCCATTGTATTCTGATGCCTTTGGTTACAGCAAAAACGAAAAAGGCTCCCGTGGCAACAACCATGGAAAGAATAATACCAGTTGAAATTTTTAAAAAGGGAGCCATATCCTTGGTTAACATAAAGGAACCGAGGGTTAAAGAGGTTATTCCACCCAGGGTCAGTAAACCGAAGGTGGGAGTATAAATTTCAAAAATTAAAAGGATAATTCCTAAAGCGATTAAAATAAAACCAGCAAAATTAATGGGTATCATCTGAAAGGCAACGAAGGCGAGTATCAGGCAGATACCACCAAATATGCCGGGGAATAATGTTCCTGGATTACTGAATTCTCCCAGGATACCATAAATACCTAAAAATAAAAGGATATAAGCGATATTGGGATTGCTAAGATTATGAAGAAATAAATCCTTGAGGGACATTTTATATTCAATGATTTCCTTGCCCAGGGTATTTAATTTTTTGTCCCCCTCGGCAGTAGTTACTTTGACCCCATCAATCATAAAAATTAAATCTTCCAGACTTGGGGCAATAAATTCAATAATATTATTCTCCAGCGCTTCCTGTTCGGTTATAGAGATACTATCTCTGACGAATTTCTCAGCCATTGCTTCGTTTCTGTTTCTATTATTAGCTAAAGTTTTGATATAGGCGGCAGCATCATTCACTATTTTTGATTTTGTTTCTTCATCAATCTGCTCCTCACCCATAGCAACGGGGTGAGCAGCTCCTATATTGGTTCCGGGAGCCATGGCGGCAATATTAGCGGCTATGGTAATAAAAGCCCCAGCTGAAGCTGCCCGAGCCCCCTGTGGTGCAATATATATTATAACTGGGATATGGGTATTGAGCATCTCTTTAATAATCTTGCGCATAGAATCATCCAGACCACCAGGAGTGTCTATCTGAATGACGACACATTCTATTTGATTTGCCTCTGCCTTTTTAATTCCCTCTATAATGTATTGGGCGGTAATGGGATTTATAGTCCCCTCTAATTTTAAAGAATAAATTGCCGAGGAAGATTGTGAAGAAACCAGGTTGATAGAAGAGTTTAATATAAATATACTCACAATTATTATAAAAAGCTTTATTTGTCTATATAGTCTTTTACAATTTGAGTAATGGCTTAAAGATAACATAATTTTTCTTTACCATTATTTGTGATAACATTATTATAACATAATTATTAAACCTTTATTAAATTAGACTGAGGAACAAATGATAGCTAACTTGAATTTAACTGATAATGAATTAATCATGCCCGGAGACTGGATGCCCATTGTCCAGAAGATCCAGAGTCAAGATGGGACGGTAATGGTTTTAGGAAAAACAGATTCCGGAAAAACAAGTTTTATTAAATTGTTAATTCATTATCTTGGCAGGAGAAATAGAAAGATTGGTCTAATTGATGTTGATATTGGACAATCAATCCTGGGTCCTCCCGGTACCATTGGAATGTGTATTGTTGATAAAAAAAGAGTAGAAGATGGTATTGTCCCGATTGACTGTATGCTTTTCATTGGGGCTATATCTCCTGAGCAGTGTATTACTATATTTCTGGAGAAAATTTGTCAGCTCTATATTATTGCTCAAAAGATAAAAGTAGATACTCTTTTAATTGATACTACTGGATTGGTAATGGGAAGAATCGGAGTATACTTAAAGAATAATTTGATTAAGAAGGTTAATCCTGCTATTTTAGTGGCACTTCAATTTGATGAAGAGTTAGAACCAATTTTATTGGAATTAGAAGCCCAACCTTCCATTAAAACATACCGTATTAAACCATATCAGAACATTATCACTAAAAATTGGAAGGAGAGGAAAGCAAGGAGGAGAAGACAATTCAGTATATATTTTAAAGATTCACAGTTAAGAGATATTGATTTCTCAGCAATAGAGATAAAAGATTTTAATTTTGGCTTTAGTTTATTTTTAGAAAAAAATATAGTTAGCTTATGTTGGAAAGAGTTTCAGTTGGAGACAATCTCGGCTGAAGTAATCGATAGTAGATTGTTCATGTTATTATCAAAACCACAAAGTATTTCCAATAAAGATACTTTGGCCAGGATAAAAAAACATTTTCAGGTAAAGCAGGTTCTTGTTATTCTTCCTAATTGGTTCCAACACCTGTTAGTGTCGTTTACTAATTCAGAAGGACTGAGCAATGGTTTAGGGATAATCAAGCATATTGATTTTGAGAGGAAGAAGATTACTGCTTATTTACCAATTCCTATTTCACTTGATAATTTAGCTAAAATTGAGCTGGGGCGAATAAGAATTAAACCTGATGGTTTGGAATTACCTCCTATTGAGCCAGAAAGATATTAATTACTAATAAAAACTGGGGGAAGAGAGTGCTTATGGATAGAAAAGAAAAAGAAGGCGTTCTTCTGGTAATGATCTGTGTATTTATTCATGGCACCCAGCCTATCTTAGGAAAGTATGGGGTTTCTTTAGTGCAGCCACTTTTTTTTGCCAGTTTAACCAATCTCATTGCCGCAGCAAGTCTCATTTTAATTATTTTATTGAAAAGGAAATCACTTTTTTTATTGATGGAAAGAAGATATTTTCTTTCTCTACTATCTATTGGATTTTTTGGGACCACCCTCTCTAATATTCTATTTTTTTATGGTGTTAGATTAACCAGTGGCATAAATTCTGCTATTTTGTTACAAGTAGAACCTATTTATGCTTTGATTATAGGATACCTTCTGCTTCAAGAAAGAGTGACTCTACGACAAATGATTTCCACCCTGCTAATCATTTTCGGAACATCGCTGGTTATTTATCAGGGAACTTTTAAATTGAATTGGGGTGATATCCTGGTTCTGTTAACCCCACTCTGTTACCAGGCTGGTCATCTTTTTAGTAAACAACTGCTGAATCAAACAGAAATAAGCCCTCTTTTTATTGCAGCAGGAAGGACATTATTTGGTGGTATTTTTCTTTTTATATTAAGTCAGCTGGTTGGAGTAAATCAATTTGAGCACCTAAAAGATTTGAATATTCTCGGTATTCTTATTTTCTACGGAGTTGTTATTTATGGATTAACTTATTATACCTTCTATGAATCCATTAAGCGTATTAATCTATCCAAGGCGACTGCCATTATCTCTGTTTACCCAGCTATTTCCATAATTCTTGCCTGGTTTATATTACAGGAGATTCCCGATTTCTTCCAGATCAGCGGCTTTTTTATTATTCTGTTGGGGATTATCTATTTGTCCTACGTCAAAAGCGAGTTACGGTAGAAGTTGTCTTTCATTGAGTTGATTTTTTCATATCAGAATGGCTTACTGATATAAATTTCATTGAAGAAAAATATTCTATATGATATTATTATTGATGCAACCGATTGCACGAATCTGCCAGAAGTATAATGAAATAGACAGTACCTATTAATCAATTTTAGTCAATTTGGTATAGATGTAGCAGTGTTTCAGCAAATTTAATTTTGTTCTTTGACAATGAAAACTTGCTGTCCAACCGATAGAGTCTTATCAATTGATTATTCTGACAATGTTTCAGTCTTCATTATTCCGTTTCCTTTAGATTTCAGATGTAGAGAGAGGAAAAGAAGTCTTTCAATGTTTTAACAGTCAATTTGTTTTGTTATATTATGGAAGCTTTTACTAAAAAATATGTGATGAATTGATTTACAAATATTCATTTTTGGGATTACCAAAAAGTTTTACTGATATTTATTATTTTTTTAATCAAATATAAAAAGCTTGATTCAATGAAGTATATGCTTCAGTTATTTATTATTTAGAAATAACTAAAAATCATTTCATAGTTACATAGGAATGTCAAATTACTAACTTTGGCTTCTTGAAAAACAGAAAATTACCTGGAGAAATGTGTTGAGAAAGAAGTTTTTTGGCATAACAGGAAGTCAATAAGGGGAGGTGAGGTATCGGGTAAATATTTTTTATATGTGTTTTAAAAAATTTAAATATTTAATGGAGGTAAGAATGAAATCTAATTTAAAAACAGGTTTGTTGATATTTGTTGTAATTTTTTTGTTCTTTAGTTTTGCTCTGATTTCTTTTGCGGCAGAAAAAGAATATAAAATTTATGTAGTCGTTCATGGTGGTATTGCAGATCCATTCTGGAAGGTTTGTGAGAAGGGAGCACTGGATGCAGGGACTCTTTATGATGATTTGGAGGTTATATATACCGGGCCAACAGAATTTAAGCTGGAGGAATTTATGGCTTATATAGAGGCGGCATTGGCAAGTAATCCTGATGGTTTAGTTTGTACTCTTACTGCACCTGAGGGGATGGATGAATCTCTCCGGGCAGCTATTGCGGGAGGTTTACCGGTAGTAGCCATCAATGCACCTGATCTTAGAGAACCCGAAGCGGACCGGATACCCGTTCTGACCTATGTTGGCGAAGACAGTTACTTCATTGGTAAACAGGCAGCTCTGGAGACATTGAAAAGGTTTACTCCCAAACGGGCAATCTTTGCGAATCATCACCCTGGTGCAACCAATATTGAAGCAAGGGGAAGAGGCTATATCGATACCATGAAAGAAAACGGCGTAATGGTGGAAGCCCTGGATATTACGGATGACGCGGTTAGAGGAGCTGAGATGGTAGCGGCTTATTTAAAGACACATCCCGACACTGATGCAATCTTCTGCTCAAATACCATGCGTACAGAGACCATTATCCCGCGTTTAGAAGCAGACGGAGTAAAGGTCGGAAAAGATGTAAAGATAGCTCAGATGGATAGCTCTTCCAAGATACTGGAATATATTCAGGAAGGTAAAGTCATGTTTACCATGGATCAGCAGCAATATCTGCAGGGTTATCTTGGTGTCGTATTTGCCTATTTAAATGCCAAGTATGGATTTGCACCTCCCCCAGCTCCGGTATCCACAGGACCGGCAGTTATTACGGCAGAAAATATTCCTGCCCTGGCGGATTTGGTTAAAGATGGATTCAGATAAGTTCTGGTGACTGAAGAAAGTAATTATTAGATATATTGGGTGGTATCTTGAGAATGGTGCCACCCAATAGGCTAAGTATGACAAATACAAAAAAGACTATTAGGGAAGCTTTAGTGGGAGGAAGAGTTGATAAAAAAAATAAAGAGTGAAGAAGGGGTTAAAATCCAAGGTCAAACTTTTAATTTCTCTCAGATACGTAGATTACCTGAATTCGGAGTGATGCTTGCCTTCCTAGTTTTATTAATTATTTTTTCAGTTTTTTCGTCAAATTTTTTATCCTTGCGGAATGTAACTGGAATTCTTACTATTGTTTCAGAATTAGGAATCATGGCTATTGGTGTGGCGTTTTTAATGATTTCCGGAGAATTTGACCTCTCGGTGAGTAGCATTTACGCTTTTTCAGGCTTTCTCTTTGTGACCCTGGCTAATCAATATAATTCACCATTATCCTTTGTGTTAACTCTGGCAATAGCAGCTTTGATTGGAATTTGCAACGGACTAATCACTTTGCGCATGCGGATTCCCTCTTTTATTGCTACTTTAGGTATGCAATTACTGTTGAGAGGATCACTTTTAGCATTAACCGGTGGTGAATCAGTTAGCTATTCCAGCGATTCTATTATGCCAACTATGTTAACTCGCTTTATAGCTTTTGGTTTTCGGCCTTCTCACATCTGGTTCCTTGCACTGACTCTGATTTTTTCAATCGTGCTCACCAAAACACGTTACGGTAACTGGGTATTTGCGACCGGTGGGAATCGTGTTGTTGCCAGAGCAATGGGAGTGAATACTGATAAAGTAAAACTAATTAATTTTATGTGTTCTGCTCTGATGGCGGCATTATCTGGTTGCATTGTAATCAGTAGATTTAATTTGGCAAATGCATCTTTCGGAACAGGAATGGAATTGGAGGCTATTGCCTCTGCTGTTATTGGAGGCACTTTTTTAACTGGAGGCTATGGAACAATTATCGGGGTATTCTTTGGAGCATTTTTAATGGGAATGATGAGAACTGGTCTGGTCATGATGGGTGCTCCTGCCTATTGGTATCAGGCATTTGTAGGTGCCATTTTAATCATCGCTGCGACTATTAATCTGAAATTAAGGCATTTGGACATGTAAGTGAGTGATATGCAAAATCATCATGTTAAAAATGCTTTCTTTGATCATTTTGAGTTTGCGATGATAGACGGTAAAGGAGGATCTTGTTCTATGAAGGAAGTTACTCCCTTAGCAAAGATGGTAGCAATTGAAAAATATTATAAAGCATTTCAGGCTTTGAAAAAGGTAGATCTCGAAATCCATAAAGGGGAAGTATTGGGTTTGTTAGGAGATAACGGAGCAGGTAAGTCTACTCTAATCAAAATTCTGGCCGGAGTTTTTCCTCCTGATAAAGGTGAAATTTATTTTGAAGGTAAGAAGGTAAATTTTTCTTCTCCCAAAGATGCCAGGACAATAGGGATTGAAACCGTTCATCAGGCCATGTCTTTGGTAGATATCATGAGTATTTCCAGGAATTTCTTTTTAGGTCGGGAGCCAATCAAAAGAATAGGTCCTATTTGTTTGCTTGATCGGGAAAAAATGGATACAGAATGCCACAAAGCGGTTACTGGATTAGGAGTTAGAGTAAGATCGGCAGATGAGTTTGTTTCCATTTTGTCTGGTGGAGAAAGACAGGCTATTTCTATTGGGAGAGCGATGCATTTCAAGGTCAAACTTCTGATTCTTGACGAGCCGCTTGTTGCTTTATCAGTCAGGGAGACCAGGGAAGTATTGAGGCAGGTGGAGAATACTAGAGAGTCAGGAATTTCAGTCATCTTCATCACACATAATGTGTACCATGTATATCCTGTTGCGGAAAGATTTGTTATGCTGGATAAAGGGATTAAAATTGGAGAGGTTTATAAAAAAGATTCCAGTCCGGAAGATATTATCGAAATTATTGCTTCTGGGAAGATGGAACAAGAGGAAAAAGCATGAATTTTTCTTAAAATTCGCAATTATTTTTTATTTTTAGGAGATAGTTGAATGAATTCTCGAGAACGGGTAAGAAAGGCACTTAACCATCAGGAAACGGATCGTATTCCTATTGACTTAGGTTCCACATTGGTAACCGGTATTCAGGCTAGTACTTACGTAAAACTAAGGCAAGCATTGAATCTGAGGGCTGAAACAGTCAGAGTTGTAGATCCCTTTCAGATGCTGGCAGAGGTTGAAATGGAAGTAATTGAGAAATTAGGGATTGATATTATCGGTCTATGGCTTCCTACCAATGCATTTGGATTTAAAAACGAAAATTGGAAACCATGGATCCTCTCGGATGGTACGAGGATTATGGTTCCGGGAAAATTTACCACCGAACATGATCAGGATGGAAATGTGTTTCTCTATCCCCAGGGAGAAACCTCAGTGGCTCCTGTTGCAAAGATGCCCAAAGACGGCTATTATTTTGATCTCTTAGTTCGTCAGGAATCGATTGATGAGCAAAATCTGAATCCTGAGGATTGGGTTAATCAGCAATTCTCCATTTTTTCGGAAGAAACACTCCGGTATTTAGAAAAGAAAGCTGAAAACCTATATCAGAATAGCAATCTTTGCATCGTTGGAGAATTTGTTGATGCCAGTTTTGGAGATATCTCTCAGGTACCAGGCCCGGCTGTAAAACATCCCAAAGGTATCAGAGATCCAGAAAAATGGATTATGGCTCATATTGAATATCCCGATTATATCAAGGGAATCTTTGAACTGCAATGTGAAATAGCACTGAAAAACCTGCAACTTGCCCATGAAGCAGTTGGTAATAAAATTGACGTCATTTATGTCAGTGGCACCGATTTTGGAACCCAGAACAGCCCTTTTATTTCTCCTGATATGTACCGTGAATTTTACAAACCCTTTCATAAGAGAATCAATGACTGGATACACAAAAACACATCCTGGAAGACTTTCTATCATAGTTGTGGATCCATTGCTGCATTTTTAGATGATTTTATAGCAGCAGGAGTAGATATTTTAAACCCTGTTCAGACCTCCGCAAAGGATATGGATTCCAAAAGGTTGAAGGAAAAGTATGGAGAACAGTTAGTCTTCTGGGGAGGTGGAATAGATACCCAGAGAACACTTCCCTTTGGAACACCTGAAGAGGTAAAAGAAGAAGTCACCGAGCGCTGCCAGATATTTGGAAAGGGCGGAGGCTTTGTCTTTAACACCATTCATAATATTCAATCTAAAGTTCCCATTGAAAACCTGATAGCGATGTTTCAAACAGTGAGGGAATTCAGATTTTAACAATAAAAGAAAAAATGCATCTATCGATTGCATTATATTCAACAATGAATCGTTTAAAGGAATAGCAAGAAAAAATGAAGCAGACAGCATTAAAAAGGAGGTAGTAGAGGTATGGAAAAAGTTAATATTGGATTAATTGGTGCAGGTAGAATTGGCAGGTTGCACGCAATGAATTTGAAATACCGGGTTCCAGGAACAAGGTTATTCGCAGTTGCTGATGTATTGGAAAAGAGTGCACAGGAAATTGCCTCCCAGTTAGGGATACCAGTAGTTACTGGTGACTATCGTATGTTATTAGATAATAAGGATATCGATGCCGTAATCATCTGTTCCTCAACGGATACCCATGCTCAAATAATCACTGAGGCGGCGCAGGCAGGGAAAAATATCTTTTGTGAAAAACCGATTGCCCTTGATATAGATCAAATTGATAAAGCATTGGTAGAGGTAAAGAGAGCAGGGATGAAACTACAAATTGGTTTTAATAGGCGTTTTGATCCCAGCTTTAGGAAGGCTAAAGACCTGGTGAAAGAAGGCAAGATTGGTAGTCCACATATTGTTAGGATTACCAGTCGCGATCCTGCCCCTCCTCCCATAGAATACATTAAAGTGTCAGGCGGCATTTTCCTGGATATGATGATTCATGATTTTGATATGATACGTTTTCTTCTGGATGATGAGGTAAAAGAGCTTATAGCAGTGGGAAGCACTCTGGTAAATCCGGAGATAGGTAAATATAATGATATCGATACTGCCCTGGTCACTTTTCAATATAGAAATGGTGCTTGGGGAACCATTGACAACAGTAGACAAGCCGTTTATGGTTATGATCAGCGAATAGAGGTATTTGGTTCCCAAGGCTGTATTCAGGTGGGGAATAAAAAACCAACTGAAGTTTTTGTGAGTGGTGTCGAGGATATCAAAAGCGATAAGCCGGTATATTTCTTTTTAGAGAGATACAACGAATCCTATATTGATGAAATGAAACATTTCATTCAATGTATTAAAGAAGATAAAGAACCTTCTGTAAGTGGATTTGACGGCAAGATGGCGGTGGTCATGGGATATGCTGCCAAAGAATCATTGTCGAAAAAAGAATTCATTACTATTGCTGACCATAATTGGTCCTATTGAATATCTTTAAAATCATTTCAGGAAGATTTTTACCATGAGAACTACAATGAAAGATATTGCCAAAGCAGTGGGAGTTCATCCTTCCACAGTGTCCCGGGTGATCAATGGTAATCCTAATATCAGTGAAAAGACTGCAAAGAAGGTTTTTTCTACGATCGAAGATTTGAATTATACTCCTAATGCCTTAGCCAGGGGTCTCAAAACTAAGAAGATCCAGACGTTAGCTATGTTGATTCCTGATATTTCCAATCCCTTTTTTGCTGGTTTGGCCAGAGGCGTGGAGGATACTGCTAATAAGTATGGTTATAATGTGATTCTATGTAATACTGATGATTGTTTGGAAAAAGAAGCTAACTATTTAAGATTACTAACAGAAAAATGTGTAGAAGGTGTAATTATGGCAACTGCTAAAATCAGAGATAAAAGCATTATAGAGTTAGGACGGACTAGGTGTCCTTATATACTTCTTTCTCGTAATATTAAAGGAGTGCAAGAAAATTCAATTTCTATTGATGATATTGCCGGAGGATATCTCGCTACAGAGTATTTAATCAGCTTGGGGCATCAAAAAATAGCTCATATTGCTGGACCTTATAATACTACAGCTGCCTTGGATAGAATCAAGGGATACCAAAAAGCGCTACAGAAATATGGCATTCCTTTTCAAAGATTTTACCTAGGGGAAGGTGATTTTAGAATTAAAGGTGGTTATCAGGTAATGAAACAATTCTTGCAATTAGAAGTTCCCCCTACTGCAGTATTTACTGCCAATGATTTACTGGCAGTAGGTGCCATAGAAGCAATTCGTGAGCATAATTTCGAAGTCCCTTCTGATTTTTCCATTGTCGGATTTGATGATATTAAGTTAGCATCTTACCTATCACTACCTCTGACTACAATTCGACAGCCTATGGTAGAAATGGGCTCATTAGCAATTATCAAACTATTAGAAAGAATAGAGCGCAAAGCGAATCATCCTAATATACTTATAAAACCAGAATTAATTAAAAGAAAATCATGTCGAGAAATAGACTAAAATAATTTCAGAAGTAAAGGAGATAAGAAAAATGGCAAAAAAAATGAAAACAGTAGTACTGGAAGCAACCTGGGATCCAAAGCCCGATTTTAAGATTGGTTCCAAGGATATAGAAGGGAAATTAACATACTTGGGTAGTAAAGTATGGCGTAACCCACAACTTAAGATTGTGGAAAAAGATATTCCTGAAATTGGACCAACCGATGTGCTAATCAAGGTAAAAGCCTGTGGTATCTGTGGTAGCGATGTGCATATGGCGCAACTGGATGAAGATGGCTATATCTGGTATCCTGGTTTAACAGCTTTTCCTGCTGTTTTAGGTCATGAGTTTTCCGGTATTGTAGTGAAAGCTGGAGAAAATGCCTTTAATAAACGAACCGGTAAGAGATATGAAGAAGGGGAAGCAGTAACTGCAGAAGAGATGTTCTGGTGTGGAACCTGCCGGCCCTGTGTTGATGGGTATCCCAATCATTGTGAGAAATTACAGGAAATTGGGTTTAGCATTGATGGTGCCTTTGCCGAATATGTAAAAGTTGATGCTAAGTATACCTGGAGCCTGGAAGAACTCAGGGAAGTGCACCAAGGGGATGATTTATTCCTGGCAGGTAGTTTAACAGAGCCTACCTCAGTAGCCTATAATGCAGTAATCGAAAGAGGTGGGGGAATCAGACCGGGAGATAATGTGGTTATTCTGGGTGGAGGACCAATTGGACTTGCCGCTGTAGCGATATTAAAGAGAGCTGGTGCAGCCAGGGTAATTCTCTCAGAGCCTTCTGTAGATAGGGCTAAGATAGCCAAAATGATGGGTGCTGACTTTATTATTAATCCGATAGGAGAGAACTTTGCTCAGAGTGTTTTAGAGATTACCGGAGGATTGGGTGCCAAACTTTATTTAGAGGCCACTGGATTGCCGGATAAAGTATGGCCAGGAATAGAAGAATGCATCTGGGAAGGAAAGATGGTTAACAGCACCGTAGTTATTGTAGCCCGGGCTGATAAGAAAATTCCTTTAACCGGAGAGGTATTTCAGGTTAGGAGAGCAGAAATTGTCGGTTCCCAGGGACATTCAGGTCACGGGACATTCCCCAGAGTAATTAGTTCAATGGCTACCGGGATGAATATGATCCCCATTATTACTAAAAGGATAAAATTAGAAGAAGTTCCAGAACATATAATAATGCTCAGGACCTCTAGAGAGGAAGCCAAGATTACCTGTATATTTGATTAGTTGTAATCTGATATTTTTGTGAAAAAAGTCAACTAAATATATATTAAGGAGAAAAATATGGAAAATCAATGGTTAACAACAGAATATCCCAATATTTTCTTTGAAAATAACAATGTAGGTCAGTTGAAGAAAGAGATCTTTGATGCACCTATGAGTGAAATTGAGAAAATTTTAAAGGATTATGACATTCCTTCTCCATCGGAATTGGGGAAAGCAGGAAGTTATATTCAAAATACACCCAGAAAGCATGTTATGGAGGAGCGGAGAAAGAATGACATTGTCCTTGTTCCGGTAGGATGCACCGAATGTCATGGTGATTATGCAAATTCTGGTCTGGATACCTTCATGGTAACTCAAATCTGTGAGGCTCTCAGGAGGTATACCAAAAAGAAGGGGAAACCGGTAAGTTTAGCCTTTACTCCCTTAAATTATGGTGCCCATCCCTATCATCATTGCGGTATGGCTGGTACTATCATTATGCCTGAAGATGTAGTTCGAGAGACCATGATTAATGTTATGTTAGGACTCTGGAATGATGGCCTTAGAAAACAAATCTGGATTAACAATCATGGACAATTATGGGTATTAGAATCAGCTTTGCAGGAATTTTGTAAGCGCTATCAATTGCCAGGTATTTATCGGGTGATTGATTGGCATCGAGCAATCAGAGAATTCTTTATCCCGATTAAAAGGAAAGATAGTTTATCCACTGACTTCATTCATGCTGATGAAGCGGAAGCCTCTGTGGGATTATTACTCTTTCCGGATATGTTAGATATGAAGTATGCTGTTGATACCGAGGGAGAATCTTTATTACCTGGTGGACATTTTGATACCTCTGTTGATCCCTATCGTCGTCCGCAGCAGTGGCAACAGGGAGAAGGCCATTCTGCTATCGAAAGAGCAGCTGTTCCCGAAGGTGTAGTAGGTAAACCAACCAGAGCAACTGCTGAGAAAGCCAAAAGACCTGTAGCGGCAATTTTGAAATACCTAACTCTGGTACATGATGAAATTTTAGAAAACTATCCAGCTGGCAAATTGCCACCAGTGGAAAAGATTAGCTTAAGAGATCCCAAAGATATAGAACCATTCTTGAGAGAACCTATGAGTAAAGGCTGGAAATCAGTCTTTGAATTACCCTATATTGGACAGATAAATAGTCTATAATATTCAGTCGTGTATATTGAGTATTACGAACTCTTTTTTGTCGTTGCGAGGAGCGCAGCAACGAAGCAATCTCATACTGATTTGCATGGATATTTAATGAGTAGATTAGATAGTCGTTGGATTAAGTCAATTCAATATTATTTTAAATAGAATAGGAAATTGGATATATTATTTTGCATAATATCAATTGTTAATATACCCTGGAGGATTGGATTATGAAAAAAAGCATTGTTGTCTCCACACAACAGACTAAATTTTCAGCTCTGGCCTTTCAAGAGGATTTGGAGAAAAATATTAAAAAAATTGCTCAACTTGGTTTTGATGGGGTTGAATTGGCAGTCAGAGATCCTCGCTATTAAAAGTTTAACACAAGCTAAAAAATATATTACCCATATTCATGTTGCGGACAGTAATCGTTGGGCACCAGGTTTCGGTCATCTTGATTTTTCTGAAATAGTACTAACATTGAAAGACATAGAATATCATGACCATATTTCAGCAGAAATACTTCCTTTACCTGAACAGGATGCTGCTACAGAAATGACTATGAAAACTTTAAACGGATTGAATATTTGATAAGATTGGATAAATCTTATAAAATTAGAATTACTTGCCATTATATTTTTAAATTTTAGATAATGAATAAACAAAATCAGAAAATGGATTAATAATTTTAGGAAGAAATCAGATATTGAGTAAATATGGGAAGAACATCATTGAGAAGAATCTTGCTTGAATAAAATGACTGAGCCATAAGGATTAAAATGTACCCAAACTTGATATTTTTGAATGAATCCCGAAGTAAGTGGTGAAATTTTCTTCACAGATTAACTATAATGCTAGTTAAGAAATGAAGTGAACATAGAAAAATTAGTTAATAAAAAGTAAAAATTGGCCACATTTAAAGGGTTTTAAGTCACCGGCTAGCGTGCGGGTTTGTTTTTTGCTGGTTAAAATGAAATACAAAATGGAGGATGTTAAACATGAAATCTTGGGAACTGGTTACTAATATAATCAAGGAGCAGGGCGTTGAACATGTTTATGGTATAGGGGATACTGACTTACACTGGTATTCCCATCAAACAAAAGGTCTTAAGGGCATTAATTTAAGGTATGAAGGCTCTGCTCCTTTTATGGCTATGGCTTATTCTCGCTTAACCGGTAAACCGGGAGTATGCAGTGCCAGTTCGGGTCCCGGAGTGGCCAATCTAATACCAGGTGTGCTGGAGGCATATTCAGGATGTGTACCCCTGCTTATTTTTGCCCCCTCGGTCAATCAAAAGACAGAGGGTATGGGAGAATTTCAAGAATGTGATCAGAGAAGGATGATGGAGCCAATTACTAAATGGAGTGCCAGAATACCTGGTGTGGAAAGGATTCCTTGGTACCTTAATCGTGCCTTTTCCCTGGCTCTAAATGGACAACCAGGCCCAGTCTTTTTAGAAATACCTCTTGATGTAGGAGGCAGGATAGCTAGTGGTTTTGAACTTGAAGCAGAGCCAATTGTTGAATACCAAACAATTAAAAGAATCAAAACAGCAGGAGATCCGGAATTAATTCAAGCTGCTGCCAAACTGTTGCTTTCAGCCAGCCAACCGGTAATAATAGCCGGTCATGGTGTAACACTCTCTCAAGCCAGTGAGGAGTTTAGAGAGTTTATAGAATTATTAGGTATACCCTTTTTAACCACTCCGGGAGGCAGGGGTATTCTTAGTGAAAATCATCCTCTTGCTCTGGGAGTAAGCGGTATCTACAGGACCAAGATAGCCAAGGACTACTATAATCAAGCTGACCTACTTATCTCCCTGGGTAGCAGGAATGAAAGTTTTCAAACTCATGACTGGGAAGACTTCCCACCCAAAGCCAAATTCATCCAGATAGATATAGCACCTTTTGAAATAGGCAGAAACTGGTTCCCTGATGTGGCAATTATAGGAGATGCTAAATTGGTGCTAAGGCAGCTTTCTTATACCATAAAAGATTGGTTGACAGAAGATCTAATTTATAAGGAAAGATCAAGAATCAAAAAATTAATAAGCGATAAGCAAGAATATGAGGAAGAGATAGAGCAGGAGTGTCAGATAAAAGATCTTCCCATTCCTGCAAAAAGGATTGTCCATGAGGTGAGTAAGGTCTTTGGAAATGATACTATATTGGTAAACGAAAATGGTTCCCAGGATACCTGGTCTTATTGCTATCCTTATTACAAAGTTCAAGAAGGATCTTTCAGTATACCCGTTGCCGAGCAGACCTGTATGGGTATGGGAGTGGTAGGAGCTATCGCTGCTAAGCTCACCAAACCAGAGAAAAAAGTGGTATGCATCACTGGGGACGGAGCATTCCAGATGTATATGAAGGAGTTACCCACTGCAGCACAATATCGAGCCGGTTGTACTTGGGTAATCCTGAACAATTCTGCTTTTGGCTGGGTTAAATACAACCAGAGAAAGTATAAAGGTAACGATATCGCTACATTTAAAGTTCAGCCCGATTTCGTAAAATGGGCTGAAGCTTGTAATTGTTACGGTCAAAGAGTAAACAATCCTTCGGATATTTGGCCTGCCCTGGAAAAAGCCTTGCAGCTGAATAAAGATGGGATTCCGGTAGTGCTTGATTTTATAACCGGTCTTGACCTTTCCCATCTTGATAGAGCTAGATAGTAGGAAAAGAGAGGAATTTTTCTTTATTTATGGGATAGTTGTAAAAAATATATCAGTTTACAATATTTTGATTAACTAATCATCATTATATCATCAGGAGAATAAATTTACTTAGAAGGAAGAGTAATCAATCCGTTCATAATAAGTTTCCTCAATTAATAGGCATTCTTTTAATATTATCAATAAATTATCAGGGTAAAATTTGACATTCCAAGACATCTGGTATACAATAAACTTATATTATATAGAAATTAATTCTATTATATAGAAAATAGCATACCTGAATATTTTTGAAATATAATTTTAAGGAGGGTGATTGAATCGGTTAAAATACTTAAATAAATATCTATTTTTATAATTAAATAAAAGTATTTCTTAAAATGGGCTATGTAGCAGGAAAAGCAAAATAATTTAGACTGAAAAAATAACAAAAAACTACAATAACAAAAAACATTAGTATTTTAAAAATAAGTTTAACTAAACTTAAAAATTAAAAAATATCAGTCCGATAAGGAGGCAATATCATAAATGGCTAACATTAATTTTAAGAAATCAATATTAGTAGTATCAATTTGTTTAGTTGCGGTATTTTTAGTATCATTATCAGCCTTAGCAGAACCGAGACTGGTACTTCGTTCTGGTGACGACAGCACTGAAGAATACCCATATCATATAGCCTTCGCTGCCTGGGCAGAAGCAATAGATAAAGCAAGCAATGGGGAAATTAAACTTGAAGTTTATTCCAATGCAGTTTTAGGATACGAAAGAGAATTAATTGAAGGCGTGCAGATGGGTACCATAGATTTTTGTACCACCTCTTTGGGACCTTTTGGTAGTTTTGCTCCACAGATTAATGTGTTAAGCCTTCCCTATATATTTAAAGATGTAGATCATCTTATTAGAGTTCTTGATTCTGGATTATCATACAAAATGAATGCCTATATTGAAGAACAGAATGTCGGTTTTTTAAGCTTGGGTTGGATATGTGGAGGAGGAAGATGCTTCTATACTAAAAAACCGGTAAATAGCATAGCGGATCTGGCTAATTTAAAAATCAGAGTCATGGAAAATGATGTCTATATTAATATGGTGAACATGGTTGGAGCAAAAGCGGTTCCTATGGCTTACGGTGAGGTTTATAGTGCTCTACAAACAGGAGTCTTGGATGGGGCTGAGAACGATTTCGGCGCTTATTATACTCAGAAACATTATGAGGGAGCACCTTATTATGCTTTAGATGTGCATACTATTGATATAACTGGATTACTGGTTAGCACCAAAACCTGGGAAAAACTATCCGATGCTGATAAGACAGTATTGTTGCAAACATTACCAGCTTTCATAGAGGCAGGACGTGAATCCTGGGCAAAATTGACTGTTGATGCAAAAGATGCGGTACAAAAAGTAGGTGCCACCGTTACTGAGGTTGATAAGGAAGAATTCAAGAATGCTGTTACTCCAATGTGGGAAACTGCTGTCAAAGAATATGGAAATGAGTTTTTCGATTTTGTAATGTCAGTAGAGTAATTTCAGATTATTGTATTTTTTGTTATTCCTTTAAGCCATTAATTGATGTATTTAATTTAGATAAAACCTTGCTACATAGTCCATTAACATGAAAAGGAAGGAAAATATAAATCACTTTTTTAAGAAAGAAAAGTTTTTATTTCGAAAAGTATTTACTGATTTAGAAAATATATGTTAGAAGGAAAAATCATTTAAATGATAATTATTGAAACAATCTTAAAAATTTTAAAAGCTTTTAGGAAATCTAATATTATTGAAACAATCATAGCCATGCAAGCAGCGTTGCTCTCTGTTATAGTGCTGCTTCAGGTTGTCTTTCGCTATCTATTAAATTCTCCACTTGCCTGGACAGAAGAAGCCTCTAGATTTCTTCTAATATGGATTGTTTTGTTAGGAGCAGCAATTGGAATTAAACGAAAATCACATTTTACAGTTGATATTTTTTTTAAGAAACTTCCTCCAAAATTGCAACAGAGTTTACAATTTGCACTGGATATTTTCCTTTTTATATTAATTTTTGATGTAATGATTATTAATGGAGTTTATTTGTCTCACCTAACACTTAGACAGATAAGCCCCGCACTACATATTCGCATGTCTTATGTCTATTCAGCCGTTCTAGTAGGAGGCATTTTATCTTGCTGTTATATTTTAGAAGACATATTAACACATATTAAAGAGGGGATTACGAAAAACCAGAATAGAATAATAGAGAAAGGATCGTAGA
>JAQUNC010000011.1 GCA_028717805.1 Atribacterota bacterium | reverse complement strand
GGACGAATTCCATAAGGTAAATAGGTAGCAATGTATCCAATTAACAAAGCCCAGATAGTAGCATAAATAGGGGTACGGACAAAAAACCACATAAATCCAACACCAATAACAATACCTGGAAAGGAAAAAGATAAAAAACTTAAAGATTCTAAAATACCTGACATTTTTGTTCTAATTCTAACAATAGTATAGGCTACAAATATAGATAATATTACTCCCAGCGTGGCACCAAAGATACCTAGAAATAAGCTATTTTTCAAAGACAAAATAGAAATAGGATCTTTAATCACTGCATACCAATGGCGTAGACTCATCATGGAAAAAGCTCTGGCACTGGGAACCATGGTATAAGGTATTAGAGAGGTATAAATCAATACCAAAACAGGCAGTATTATCAGAACGAATAATATTAAACCTAAAACAAAGAACAAAGGAATTTTTGCTCTTTTCAGTTCAATGACTGTAGGGCGATAACCACGACTGGAAATAGTAACATATTTTTCGCTGGCAGCAGTTAAATATCGATATAGCAGGATAAGGACAAGAGAAGTTACCAGAACACTCATACCAATTGCTGCTGCCTTACCGTAATCTATAGCAAAGCCAACTGAAATAGTCTGATAAATATGAGTAGCCAGAACATATATTCTTCCAGGCATACCTATAACCGAGGGTACCGCAAAAGAAGCCATACAGCGGACAATACATAGTATGAAAGCAGCTAAGATAGCAGGTCTCAGCACAGGCAAGGTGATTCTGACTAAAGTCAGCCATGTATTTGCTCCGAATACCCTGGAAGACTCCTCCAGATTTACATCAAAGGAAGCCATTGCTGGGGCAATGATGAGATAAGCAATGGGCATATCTAATAATCCTTCTACCAGAATCATGCCCCAAAGGGAATAAATATTAAAAGGTGAATTCTCTAAACCAAAGACCTGTTTAAGCATTAAATTGAAAATCCCGTTAGATGGATTAAGTAATAATACCCAGCTGACTGAAAAAAGTATATGGGGAATCATCATGGGAGTTATTGAAATTACTCTGAATAAGAATTTACACGGTATATCGGTTCTGTTATTTAAATAGGCTAAAAACAGGGAAAGGAGAGTTGCCACTAAAGAAGAACCAAGAACAAAGATTACCGTATTATTTATAATTTTGGCAAAATCTGAATCAGTATAAGCTGCAATATATTTCTCCAGAGTAAAAGCGCCAAAAGCGCTCAGTCCTCTGGAAAAACTGCCTAAAATAAGCATTATTACCGGACACACGGTTAGAAAACCAACTATAATAATCAAAATGAGTGTTAACCTGGTACTTTTATCCATTATTTTACTCCATTATTTAATCCAAAACTAGCAGGCAATGTTCAGCACTTACAACGAAATCTACAGTATCACCTTTTTGCAAGGAACTTTCCGAGTCTATTCTTATCATTAAGCGTTCCTTACCAACTCTAATCTCTCCTTCATAAGCTTCTCCAATAAAGATCAAATTCTCTATCTGTCCAGTGATTATGTTTTGTTCTTCAGAAACCTTATCTTCTTTTAGATAGATGAATTCTGGTCTAATGCAAAGAATTACCTTGCTTCCCACTGGAAAATCTCTTTTCTGACAGATAAAGGTACCAAGTTCTGAATCAACAATGGTCTGGTCTTCCTGTTGAAATTTAACTGTCGCTTTAACAAGATTGGCTCTACCAATAAAATCAGCAACAAACTGGTGAGTGGCATTAAAATAGATCTGCTTGGGAGAGCCAATCTCAACAATATATCCCGAATTCATTACCGCAATAACATCAGAAAGAGCTAATGCTTCAATCTGATCATGCGTAACATATACAGCAGTAATTTTAAGCTCGCTCAGGAAGTTCCTTAACTCTTTCCTTGTCTCTTCTCTCAGTTTAGCATCCAGATTGCTTAAAGGTTCGTCAAAGAGAATAACCTTGGGTTCCGCTATTAAAGCCCTTGCTAAAGCAACTCTCTGCTGCTGGCCTCCAGAAATATTCGTAGCCGGTCTTTTTTCAAAACCTTCCAGCTTAACAAAGCGAAGAGTTTTCTCCACTCTTTTGCGTATCTCCTCTTTGGGGAAATTCTTAATCTGGAGCGGATAAGCAACATTATTATACACATTCATATGAGGCCAGATTGCATAAGTCTGAAAAACCATAGCTAATCCCCTTTTTTCAGTAGGCATATTTATTCCTTTTTTGCTGCACCAGACTATTTCATCACCTATTTTAATCTCTCCAGAATCCGGCGTTTCCAATCCTACGATACATCGCAGTAGAGTAGTCTTGCCGCAACCACTGGGACCCAGAAGAGTAAATATCCGATTACCGGGAATAGTAATGCTAATATTATCGAGTGCTTTAATAGTCTTCCCATCAGAATAGTAATATTTACTTAATCCTTTGATCCGGATTTCCACGGTCATCCTCCTTTATACATACCACCTTTTAGAGTTATTCAACAGTAAAAATCTGTTTAAACTCATTCCCCCATTGTTGAATTTCTTCATCAGAAAGTTCTCTAATGGCTAGAATTTCTGCCTTATCCATTCCCTCAATCGGAGGAAAGATGCCCGGAGCCAGAACATACTCACCCACTTCTTCAGCCAACATGGACATAGCTTCGTCAGAAAGCCAGTAATCCATAAAAGCCTTTGCTCCCTCAGGATTTGGAGCAGAGGAGGTCACAGCAATAGCTCTGGGAGTACCCATAAGAGGTTGCTCTACTTGTGCCCAATCCAAAGGTGCAGGTGCTTTGGTAATAATGTATTTGGGCATAGAAATTGCTATTAATTTTTCTCCACTTTCCACCGGTGCCGGTGTTGGTCCAAAAGAAGCCACAAACATTGGTTTGTTAGCAGCTAATCCTTTTAGAAAGTTCATCCATTCCTCCTCTGAGCTAAAAACATTCTCTTTAAGACCGATAAGCCAGGAAATGGTTGTAGGGTGTATGGCGGGATTGGCCATAACTATTTTATCTTTCCATTTTGGGTCAGCGAGATCCTCATAACGTTTTGGCACATCTTCCAGTTTAACCAATTCTTTATTATAAATAAGTGCCACATACTCTATACCAAACAGCTGAATCCCATCTTTACGTGTCCATTCCGGATAGACTGCAGCAATCGGTGAAGTATAGGATGAAATAACACCTCTTTCCTTCAATATTTCTAAAACAGGTATCGGTGCCTGTATTACATCTGCCAGCAGTTTTCCTACTTCAAACTCTGTCAGCACTGTAGCTAAAAATTTATCAGTAGAAATTCGGGTATACTCCCCTTTTATACCAGTTTTTACTTCAAAAGCCTCCATAATTGGTTCAATTGCCGTTATATTAGCATAAAAGGATACTTTCGATGCACCTGCTGTCATTACACAGATAAGTGATATTAAAAAAATTATACTTATAGTTAATTTTATTCTTTTCATTCTTAAATTCATCTCCTCATTTCTATTATTTTTCAAAAAATATTCCCTCGCAAGCGACTATAATTATTCGCCAATATTTCTATTAAAACTTTTCACTATCACCTCCTCCCTCTGCATCTCTGGGTTAAATTCTTGAAAAAAATAATTTATCTTCCCGCTTCCATGTTCAATACACCGGCTCCCTGCATTCTCCCCTCTTTTAGAATCAAGAGAGCCTCATTTATCTCTTCTAACCTAAATTCAGTTACCTCAGAAATTATTGGAATTTTAGCAGCCAAGGGTAAAAATTCTTCTGCATCTTGCCTGGTAACATTTGCCACGCTCTTAATCTCCTTTTCCTGCCACAATTGGGTAGTATAATCAAGTGGCGGTACCGGCTCTTCCTTTCGAATAGCATTTATCACCAATCGCCCACCTTTAGCCAGAACCTTTAAGGCTTCACCAATAGGTCTTCCAGCAGGGGTAAAGTCAATGGCACAGTTTAATGGCTCAGGAGGTGCCTCTCCAGTAACTCCAATCCACGATGCTCCTAATTTTTTTGCCAGTTCTCGATGCTTAATTTGACCGGGACGGGTAAATACAAATATTTTGCTCTCAGGGAATTTATAACGAGCCATCTGAATTACCAAATGGGCAGAGGCTCCAAAACCAAATAATCCCAGGACTTGCTCATCTTTCATGCCGGTTAAGCGTAAAGCACGATATCCAATTACACCAGCACAAAGCAAAGGTGCAGCCTGAACATCTGAAAAAAAAGAAGGTATCCTATATGCAAAGTCTTCTGCCACTACTGTATATTGAGCATACCCACCATTGGCACTGTATCCGGTCCATTGAGCCTGGTCACATAAATTTTCATAACCTCTTTTACAATAAAAGCATTTACCACAAGCCCAGTTTATCCAGGCTATGCCCACTCTATCTCCTATCTGATAACGACCAGCGGCTGGACCTGCTTTTTTTACCTGTCCTACAATCTCATGTCCTAAAATAATAGGTAGATGGGGAGGAGTAAGTCGACCTTCAATTTCATCCAGTTCAGTATGGCAAATCCCACAAGCCTTAACCTTAATTAAAATTTCTCTTTTCCCTGGTGAAGGAATTGGTACATCTTCTAAAATGAGTGAGCTTTTATTTATCGGCGCAATTTTCTTTAACAGCATTGCTTTCATAGAGTTTAATCCTATATAGCATTCTTTAGAATCCTCTTACTGATTATTCCTCATAGTATCTTAAACGGTTAACTTGTTTGCTAATATTTGCTAATACTTGATTTTAAATATAGTAAAATAATACTTAAGATTTTATAATATAATACAAAAAGTGGGCGGCCAAGCTTTTTATCAATGACCACCCGCTTTTTGTATTGCAAAGTTATTCTGCTGGGATGAGTAGTTCCTGTCCAGGCAAGATGAGTCTCGGATTAGCCAATTCATTAAGTTTGATAATTTTCTCCATAGTAGTGCCAAATTTTTGAGCAATCTTCCAGACAGAATCACCAGCAACAACAACATAAGTTTTAGGTGCTCCTAACTCAGCTAACCAATTTTCCTTTACTGGTGAAATAACTCCTGCTTTTTCTACTGCTTCCATCAAGGCATCTCTAATCGGCAGGAAAGTATCGTTTGTTTCAATAGCATTGGAAAAGTCATAATTATCTCCACCGGTAGCCATAAAATCATTAGTTACCACCGTATAGTATTTATCCATTTCCACTGGAGTACCATCTGCCAAAACCATACTGATAATTCGGTTTCCTGCTTCTGCCTTCTTATCATAAGTGACTTTTACTCCAGATATCTGAATCCATCCTACGTTTTCATTCATAATCCCATGCTCAATATTGGCTTTTACATCAGCTCCGGATAATTTCAAAACATAAAGCGTATTATCAAAAGGCATCACTTCATACAATTTACCTGCAGTAATCTTACCTGAGGGAATGGCAGTTCTTAAACCTCCGCCATTAGTCATGGCAATTTTGGCACCTACCTTCTCTTGCATAACTTTACATGCCCACTCACCTAACAGAGAAGGACCGGCATAACGGTCATGATCTAATTCAACGGTAGTTTCACCCAGTACTCTACCCAGAACTGGTTCTAATTCTGTCTCATACTTTTGATAAATTGCTAGTGTAGCAGGATCATCCTTAAGGGTATCGGCTCTTTCATAGAGATGATCAAGTGATGGTTCTGCCTTTACCAATTGATTATTTTCATCCAGAGTAAAGACAATCTTAGCGATAGTGCGTCCATTATAATAAGCTTGAACTACTGGTATACCATCAACCAATCCGCTAACAGTGGCATGGGTATGAGCTGAGATAACTGCATCAATTCCATCTACCTGACACAAATCTGCTGCTTCGCCGGTAATGCTCCCCTCCTTATCCTGATAGGACCCTAAATGGGTTAAGGCAATGACTAAATCTGCTCCTTCTGATTTCACTGTTGGAACCCACTGAGCTAAACTATCCAACGGATTTTTGAACTCATAATTTTCAACATTTTCCTTAAGGGTCTTGTAGGCGGTTTCCGGTGTAGCTAATCCTATAAATCCTACCTGAACTCCTGCTTTTTCTAAAATTACATAAGGTTCTGCCCATTCTACCGGTTCACCTGTTCTTTTATCATAAATATTGGCACAAACAAAGGTGAGATTACCATCTTCTGCCCATTTGGTAATCCTTTCAATTCCCCAATCAAATTCGTGGTTTCCCACTGCAGATAACTCAACCCCAATCTCTTTGAGAACAGCAGAAACCGGTTCACCATACAATAAATTGGACATGGCGCTTCCCTGATAACTGTCACCGGCTGAGACAATAATTGTTCCTTCAGGATTCTTGGCTTTCTCGGTTTTTAAAACATCGGCAAGCTTTGCAGCTCCCACATTTTTTCCGGAAGGAGTAAGACTACCATGAAAATCATTAAACGACAGTACCACAATTTCTTTTTCTGCTGCATAGATAAAGAATGTTGCACTCAGAATAATTAAGGATGCCAAAACCAATATTATCAACCTTCTGGATATTTTACTTTTAATAAACATTTTATTGAAATACCTCCTAAATTTTAATTCAGTCAATAAAGTTGACTTTAAAATTGTTTAAAATTTCCTTCCTGACCAGAAGGATACCTAAAATAAACCACCTCCTTTTCTCCATTTTTTCTGATTTTTTCTAACTCAGTCTTAAATTCAAAAAGGACAATAATTATTATAGTTTTCTTTTTTATTATAAAACTTTTTTCTCATAAATTCTATTTTACTTTCCTACTTTTCCTACTATTAGCGATATTGCTTAGATAAAATAATTCTAATAACATATTTTCTTATAACTATAGTAATCACTAGTAAAAATATATTCACATAGCAGGTGACCTCAAGAAGTTTGTTGCTGATGGTTAAAATAAGTATCAAAACGTTAAATAAAAAAGTTTCCTTTTAGTGAGATGATATTAAGTTAAGAAAATAATTAGTAATTCCATTCATTATGCCCAGAGCTAACTCCTTTTGATATTCTGATTGAAGAAGGTACCAGTTATCATCAGGATGCATCAGGAAAGCGGTTTCCACCAGAACACTCGGCACCTGAGGTCGCCTTAAAACAGTAAGATCAGGTCTTTGCCATACTCTCGCTCCGGGTAGTCCGGTCCTTTTTACTAAATTATCCAGAATAATTTCAGCCAATTTCTGATTGTAATTATAATTATAAAGGGTCATGTGTCCATGATAATTGATGGCATCTGCCCCTTCGGCATGAGCATTGGCATGAATACTGACAAAAAGATCAGCTTGCTGGGCAACAGCCATATCTATGCGTTGCTGTATATTAACATTTATATCTTGAGAACGAGTCATTATTACCCTGGCTCCTCTCTCTTCTAATAATTTTTGAAGGTATTTACTGATTTCTAATACTACATCTTTTTCATGAATATCACCTGGACCAATAGCCCCTAGGGCTTCTCCGCCATGTCCCGGATCCAGCACTATTATTCTATCTTTAAGCGGATTATCTTTAACAATATCTGGTAGTCTTCTTAAACTTATCACCAATTCTGAATCATCCCAGTAATAATTAAATCCTGCCAATAAATGATATGATGTAATATCTATAACCACAGCATCAATCGGCTGTTCTGAAAACAAAGGGGTAAGCTCTATAGCCTTAATAGAGGGGGCTTGTCCTTCTATAGCGATATTCTCACTTTGTTGCATACCATATAGCATAAGTCTCAATTGCCGTGGTTCATCTTCTATTAAAAATGGAATATGTTGTAGAGTATTAAAACGAACTTCTGCTTCTGTTTCAGTCTCTTTTAAGCTAATTTTAGAAAGAAGGGGCTGGCGTTCTCTTTCTTTATCTTCCATTTCTTGAATGTCATTCTGATGGATTAAAAAGTTTTCTGCTCCCAATTTTACCCGGTAATAATCTCCTGCACTACCGGAAATTTTAAAGCGAGTTCCAGCTAACAAATCAAAACTCATAACTTGAGTAAGCCAACCGTCTCCACCGAGAGTTGAAGCAGGATAACCAAATGAGTCTTCTCTAATGCGATATAATCTTGTCCTGTTGCCAGTAACCTCCACCTTACGAGATGGGATGCTAGAAGAAAAAATTACCTTACCTGGTAGCTCCCGACTTATCTCTTTACCTCTCCGCAAAGTAACAGTTATTACTTGAGCATCTGTCTTCCCGATAGAGGAAATGTCTTCTTTTTTCACTATATAACTCCCCTGGTAAATACCTTTTATTCCTAAAGTAGAGGATAAAATCTTTATCTCCTCCATTGGTATTTCTTTTAAATTATTTCCAATTCGAAATACCGCCTCAGCTCGGGGACTTCCCTGAATAATCACCCTTAATTGACTACCTTCTTCCAGTATCTGATTCTGCCTGGGCTGTACATTAAGAGGGTGAATGGCCAGTGGTTCTACAGGCATTTCCTGCCAGGACGGTTGATATATTACGGTTCTTTCTAGTGAGGTTTCTTCTCCATTGAGAGTAGCAGTAACCTTTATGGGAAACTCTACTCCTTCTGGCATTTCTACTAAGGTAAGGAAATTTCCACTTCGATAATCAAATTTCTCCACCCCTGCTCCATTAACAGATACTGTAACTTTCCGAGAAGGAGTCGTACAACCAAAAACAAAAATAGGATTTCCTCTTATCCTCTGTCCGCTCTGCACAGGATAGGCTACTTTTAAGAATAGTTTCTCCACTTTTTTCTGCCAGCCTCTCAGTTTTTCTAGTAGTTCTATGGAAAAGCCATCTTTATAAACTTCTCTAGCAAAAATCCTCTGTTCGGTAGCAGGCAATTTTTCAAGAAGATCAATAAATTCTTTTTCATATTCGTCTAAGTCTTGCAAAGAGGATAGATATATGGTAAAGATTGCCGGAAATTTACCTTCAATATATTCCCTTACCGGTACAGCAGTAGAAAATGATTCCAGACTCGTAGTTAAGGTCACTAATATAAACAGCAGTTTAAATAATATTATTTTTTTCATTATTCATTCCCAAATCCAAGCTCTATATAATTGTGCATCTTAATGTTCTCGTGAAATATAATTACCCATCTTCAATAATTTTCTCTCTTTGGGTATTATTGATTAAGCTTCAAGCCCACAAATTGGCTATTGTATAAATCGGCATAAAATCCCTTCTGCTTTAGCAATTCTTCATGTGTGCCATTTTCTATGATTTTGCCGTTATTCATTACTAGAATCATATCCGCTTCCCTGATAGTGGATAAACGATGTGCAATTACAAAACTGGTTTTCCCTTGCATCAGGCTAAGCATGGCCTTTTGAATAAGTATTTCTGTTCTGGTATCAACACTACTGGTAGCTTCATCGAGAATTAATATGGTTGGATTAGCCAGGATAGCCCTGGCAATAGTTAATAATTGCTTTTGTCCCTGGGAAAGATTGCCTGCCTCCTCATCAATAATGGTATCATAACCTGCTGGAAGTGTGCTGATAAAATGGTCTGCATAAGCCATTTTTGCTGCTCTTATAATTTCTTCTTCAGTAGCATTTTCTTTACCATAGGCAATATTCTCTTTAATAGTACCTTTGAACAACCAGGTATCTTGAAGAACCATACCAAAAAGACTCCTTAGTTCAGTACGCTTCAAATTACCGATATTAATACCGTCCAGAGTAATTTTCCCGCTATTAATTTCATAAAAACGCATAAGTAAATTTACCAATGTGGTCTTTCCCGCTCCAGTAGGGCCTACGATAGCAACGGTTTGACCTTTTTTCACTTCCACATTTACATCCTTAATAATTATTTTTTCAGGAGTGTAGCCAAAATTAATCTGCTCAAATTTAATATTACCATCTGGTTTAGAGAAAAGAACTACAGTATCCTTATCGGGTATCTGTTCAGGTTCATCTAATACCTCAAAAACACGTTCAGCAGCAGCAATAGTAGATTGAATAATATTAGCTATATTGGCTGTTTGAACAATAGGGTGAGTAAATTGCCTGGAATACTGAATAAAAGCCTGAACATTACCAATAGTAATTGTTCCCCGGGCTATGGCAATTCCTCCCATAATAACCACAAAGACATAGCTGAGGTTACTGATGGCAATCATGAGAGGCATAATAATTCCAGAAATAAATTGGGCTTTCCAGCCAGTATCAAAAAGTTGCTCATTGAGTTGATTAAATTGATTAATAGATTTTTTTTCATAATTAAAGACTTTTACTATCTCATGACCAGTATACATTTCTTCTACATGACCATTTAGTTGACCCAGGAGGTTCTGCTGTCTTTTAAAATATTTTTGTGATTGCCCGGCAATGATTCTAGTAACTACTATACTCAACGGCAGGGTAAAAAAGATAACTAAAGATAAAAACGAACTAATAGTCAGCATCATAATGACAATGCCTATCAAAGATACTAGGGCAGTGATAAATTGAGTAATACTCTGTTGTAGCGTACTGCTTACTGTATCGATATCATTAGTTACCCGGCTGAGAATCTCCCCGTGTGTTCTACTATCAAAATAACTTAAAGGCAGCCGTGACAGCTTAAAGCTGATTCCTTTCCTCATCTCATAAACAATTTGCTGGGTAACTCCAACCATTATATAATGCTGTAGATAGGTAAAAAGGGCATTGAGAATGTAAAGTCCTATTAAAATAACAATAACATTCAAAATATAATCAAAATCAATGGTTGCTCCTGGAATCTGTTTTATTTTTAGAACATATCCTTCAAATAATTTAGTGGTAGCTCTACCCATAATTTTAGGACTTATTATAACAAACATCGAACTGGCTATAGATGCCACAAAAGCTAACACAATCTTAGACCAATGTGGTTTTAAATAACTAATTAATCGCCTTAATGTTCCCCTGAAGTCCCTGGGTTTTTCTACCGGTGAAGTTAAGCCCCGATGGCTTCCAGGACCACGTCCAAATCCTTTCATTACAATAGTTGGTTTTGTCTGTTTTTCACTCATATATTTCCTCTGTTGAGAGCTGTGAAGCTACAATTTCTTTATATACTGAACAACTCTTTATCAAATCATGATGTTTGCCTATACCAACAATCTCACCTTTATCGAGAACAACAATCTGTTCTGCACTCATTACTGTAGTTACCCTTTGCGCAATTATTAATACAGTTTTATCTTTAAGCTCATCTTTTAATTCTTCCCTTAACCTTGCCTCTGTCTTAAAATCAATAGCCGAAAAACTGTCATCAAAAATAAAGATATCCGGATGCTTGGCTAAAGCTCTGGCAATGGATAAACGTTGTTTTTCTCCTCCTGATAAATTGGTGCCACCCTGGGCAATTAAAGAATTATAACCTTCTGGCATCCTGTTAATAAACTCGGCAGCTTGGGCAATCTCTGTTACCCTCTTTATTTCCTCATGAGGTATATTATTGTTTCCAAAATTTATATTTTCAGCAATAGTTCCGGTAAAAAGAATAACTTTCTGAGGAACCAACCCAATCATCTCATGCAACCTTTCTTGAGTAATATCTCTAATATCTGTATCGTCAATAGAAATGCTCCCTTTTGATACATCATAAAATCTTGGTATAAGATTAATTAAGGTTGACTTTCCTGATCCTGTACTCCCAATAATAGCAGTAACCTCGCCTGGATTGGCTTGAAAAGATATATCTTTAATAGCATATTCTTTAGCATCCTGATAACAAAAACAGACCTTATCAAATTTTAAATATCCTTTTCTATTCTTAGCTGGAATTACATTCTGTAAACTACCAGCATTATGAGTCACCAATATATTTTGCTCTAATACTACTGGATCCTTAATTTTTGGTTCCACATCTAGAACTTCATTAATCCTAACAGCTGAAATAGAAGCCCTAGGAATCATGACAAACATCATGGAAAACATAATTAAGGAAAACATTATTTGTGAGGCATATTGTACAAAGGCCATCAAATCTCCCACTTGCATGCTGCCATATTCAATTCTTACACTTCCTAACCAGATGATAGCTACAATGGTCAAATTAAGAATCAAAGTCATTAAAGGCATTAATAAAACCATGAGTGTATTGACTTTTCTTGCTGTGTCTGTTAATTCAAAATTACTGTTATTAAACCTTTTCTTTTCATATTCTTCTCTATTAAAGGCTCTTATAACCCTTATACCAGTTAGATATTCCCGGAGAACTAAGTTAAGTTTATCAATCTTCATTTGCATTGACTTGAAAAGATTCATACTTTTTTTAGCAACAAAAAAAATAATGACCGCCAGGATAGGTAAAATAACAACTAAAAGTAGCGCTAATTCAGTGTTTTTAGAGATGGCCATAATGATACCGCCCACAAAAAGTAAAGGAGCCCTGAGAAACATTCTAAATAAAGTAACAGTTAGCTGCTGCATCTGAGTTATGTCATTGGTAGTTCTTACTATGAGAGAAGCTGTCCCTATCTTGTTAAATTCCTCCAAAGAAAAACTTTCTACCTTAGTAAAAACCTTAGTTCTAAGGTCTCTGGTAAATCCTATGGATACCCTTGATGCCAGGTAACTTCCATAAATAGAGGCCATCATTGCTATAAAGGCAATCAAGAGCATCCTCCCTCCGATTTTTAAAATGAAATTTATATCCCCATTAACTACCCCTACATCCACAATATCCGACATAAGGGTGGGCAAAAACAATTCTGAAATGGCCTGTAAAAAGACAAAAAGTATTATCCCGGCTATTGATAACCAGTATGGTCTCAAATTTTTTAACAATTTAATCAACGCAAGGCACTCCTACTCCTATCAGTAAAATCATATTATAGAAGAAAATTAATAACTTTAATTATATAAAAAATTTATTTTTTATTCTCGTTTTATTCTTACATAGAATTAGTTTTTTACTATACTATTTAAATTTTTATTAATATTGGGGGTAATGCAGGGTGAAAAAGGCTTATAAAATTTCTCCATATTCTTCAGGGGAAGAGACTCTAAAATCATACTTAAAAATAAGATGCCAATACTTTTATCTGTCATATCCTCTCATATTAAGGGGAAATTATTTGATGAGATATTTTAAAAATTTTATTTGTCTAATCCAAACTACCATTTTATTTTTAGAAAAACTAACCTAAATATTATATATGTAGCTAAAAGATATTTTTTGCTATGACATCCCTATAATTTGATTCTTCCTGATAATATTCCTGGCAATAGGTAGATCTGTCTATTTTTTCTTTAGCTTAACGGCAGTGCCATAGACAAACATCTCTGATGCTGCTTGCATAATAGAAGAGGTGGTAAAGCGAATACCCACTATACCATCTGCTCCCATCATTTTAGCCATCATCGTCATGCGATCAATTGCCTGTTCCCGGGATTCAGCAAGTAATTTGGTATATTCCTCAATTTCTCCTCCTACCACATTACGGAAGGTAGCAAGTATATCTTTGCCAGCGTGACGGGCACGTACTGTATTGCCCTTAACCAGTCCTAGGGTTTGAATAATTTCATATTCGGAAAATTGATCCTGAGTTGTTAATAACATCTTATACCTTTACCCCTCTTATTTTTCAACATCCTTGAAATAGCGATCATCCTGATAACTTTTCATTCTATCACGTAATGCTTTTAGAAAAAGCAATCCTAAACCAATTAACATTACCAGACCGATAACTCCTATCCATATATTCTGAAACATCCCAATAATCCAGGCAACTATCCAGGCTATAGCAACTATGATTAAAATGATATATCCTGTTTTTTCCATTTTAGCTAACCTCTTCTAATTTTTATATATTCTAAAATATTATAATCAAAAAGCATCTGGTCTGAAAATTAAAAATAACCTTTTGCTGATACCTATTCACGTTAGAAAACTCTCTTAAAATTATACTATAAAAATTTACAAGTTTGGGAAAATATTTGTTAGCATTCTTGTAAATAGAAAAAACAAATAAGCTTTTAGTAGTAGTTCACGGCTTATAAAATTCAACAGAGATATTAAAGCACTATTATTACCTATTCATTAATCAATTTTTTTCTAAAGATAGGATAAGGTTCAGGTCTAATAATATTTCTATTGTAAATTATCCATCTCCACATCATCCATATCACCAAAAGCCTGGTTTTCGCCCACCATTCCCCAGATAAAGGTATAATTTCCTGTGCCAACACCTGAATGTATTGACCAGCTGGGTGAAATAACTGCCTCTTCATTACGCACAGTGATGTGCCTGGTCTCACTGGGGCGACCCATGAGATGAAAAACTACTCTGCTTTCTGGCATATTAAAGTAAAGATAGACCTCCATTCTTCTTTCATGAGTGTGGCAGGACATAGTATTCCAGACATTACCAGGTTCCAAAATGGTCATTCCCATGACCAATTGACAACTTTTTACACCTTCAGGGTGAATATATTTATAAATGGTTCTCTCATTAGATTCAGCAATAGAACCAAGATGAACCGCCTCCACAGAGTTAATAGCTATCTTCTGAGTTGGATAGGAATAATGAGCAGTGGCACTGTTGAAATAGAATTTAGAAGGATTTTGGGGATCCAGCCCAGAAAATAATATCTCTTTGGAGCCCATGCCAATATAAAGACCATCCTGATTTTCAAGAGTATATTTTTCCCCATCTACGGTAACTGCTCCTTTTCCCCCAATATTGATAATTCCCATCTCCCGGCGTTCCAAGAAATAATCAGCCTTGATATCTTTTCCCGCCTCTAATGAAAGAGTATCAATGGTGGTAAGCCCACCAATAATAATCCGGTCATTATGACTATAAACCATGTTAATCTGGCCGGGAGTAAATAAATTTTGAATTAAAAATTCCTCTCGAATAAGTTCTGTGTCATAATAGATAAAATCATCTGGATGAACTGCATATCTTATCTCCATTTCCTTTGTACCTCCATTATAATTTAGTAAGTGTTTACTTAAATTAATACTTTCTTTAAAAGAACATTCTTTATCTTATCAGATTTGGTAAAAACATTGTAAGCCAGGGAATAAACGTAACCAATAAAAGAGCAATTAGCATTGATGGCCAGAAAACGAGTATTGCTTTTGTTGCCTCTTCCATGGTAATTTTTCCTATGGCACAGCCAGCAAAAAGACCAGCACCAACAGGTGGCGTTGTTAAGCCTATTCCCAGATTGATTAATAGTACTATGCCAAATGTTTCCGCACTCATACCAAGCGTCTGTACAACTGGCAATATCACTGGCGTAACAATAACGATTAAGGGAGCAACATCCATAATCATACCAAGTATAAGCAATAATAGGTTTATTAATAATAGAATTATAAAAGGACTACTTGTTAGCCCCAAAAAGAAGTTAGTCACTATGGTTGGAATTTTTAAATAAGTAATCACCCACCCAAAGGCGGAAGCAGATCCTATTAGAAAAAGTACACAGGCAATTGTTTTTACACTTTCGATTGCCAAAGGCCATAAATCTTTAAGTTTTATCTCCTTGTAGATAAAAATACCAAGGAAAGCTGCATATAGTACTGCTATGGCAGAAGCTTCAGTGGCAGTAAATATGCCAAAAGCAATACCTCCCACAATAATAAAAGCAGCCATAATGCTTAGCAATCCCTCAAAAGTTATTTTAAGTGATTCTTTTAAGGGAGGCCTCTTTTCGCTCGGGTAATTTCTCTTTAAGGCAATAATGTAACTGGTTATCATAAGCCCAATACCTATCATTATACCAGGAAAGTATCCTGCTAGAAAGAGTCGAGCTACTGAAACACCACCAGCCGACATGGCAAAAATGACCATATTGTGACTGGGAGGTATAATTATCCCCTGCACTGCTGAGGTAACAGTTAAAGCGGTTGCAAAATTCCGGTCATAGCCTTTCTTCTCCATCATAGGTATCATAATCGGACCAGTGGAAGAAATATCCGCAATTGCAGATCCGGAAACTCCGCCAAAAAACATGGATTCTACACAGTTAACCATAGCCAGTCCACCACGAAAAGGTCCTACAATAATATAGGCAAAATCGACAATTCTTTTAGCAACTCCACCTTTGGCCATAATAGAGCCAGCTAAAACAAAAAGTGGTATAGCAATCAAGGGAAAAGACTGTACACCAGCTGCTATCCTTTGAGCAACCATAACCGGGGGTAATTCCATACTCCAGGTAGTTAACATTGCCGAAACTGCCAGGCAAAAAGAGATGGGCACTCCTATCAGCAATAAAATAACAAAAGATAACGCTAAAACTAATATCGGAGACATTGCTAACCTTTCCTATTTTACTTTATATTCTTGTAAAAATGTCAATAGTGCATGAAAACTTTTACACAAAGAAAAAATCACCATGAAAGCAGTTGATATGGGAATAATTACATAGGCATAGCCGATAGGAATATTTGTAGCTGATAATCTGCCGCTCATTGTTTTTTGAACTAAAATAATTCCATAATTAAATAATAACAGTGAAAAAATACTAATAATTAAAAAATTTATAATATTAATTATTTTTTTTACTTTATCTGGCAATAGCCCTATAAAAAATCTTAAACCAATATGTGAATTAGTCCAGATCCCACCAGATGCTCCCAGAAAGGCAATCCACATCATGGTAGTTATGGATACTTCTTCAGCCCAGAATTGCCCAGTATTTAATACATACCGAGCGAAAACCTGCCAGCTTACTAAAATAGACAACAAGATAATCATAATAGCTGTTATTCTGGTGATAACACATTCAAGCTTGTTAAATAAATTTATAATCTTCTCTAACATTTATCTCACACATGCCATTAATTTTTTAGATTATGGGGGAGTTTAGCCATCTTTAATTAATAGCTAAACTCCCTGAAATCCATAAATATAAGTTTTGCTTTCCTATATCTTATATTTATTTATCAAGTTATGGGTTAATAGCTCGCAATAGAGTCAATCAAATCCATACCTATAGTTTGGCCATATTTCTCATAAATAGGCTGAACAATTTCTTGAAATTCGGTAATGTCATCAACCTCATTGAACATCATGCCCTTCTCTTCTAATTGCTTTATGGCTTCACCTACAAAATCAGCCCATTTTTGATTTTGATAGGGAATGGACTTTTCCACTGCTATCATTATACCTTCTTGTATATCAGCTGGTACGGAGTCAAAAAGGTCTTTTCTCATAATTAAAATATCGGGAATGGAAGTATGCCTGGTGTAAGAATAATAGGGGCAAACTTCCTGCATATTAAATGATATGACCGTCGGTTCATTATTTTCCCAGCCATCGATTACATTCTGTTGCAAAGCAACATATACCTCGGATTGACCCATTGGTACGGCTGTAGCACCGAAGGCATTAATGGTATCAATTAAGGGAGCGCTCTCCATAACGCGAATTTTTAATCCTTTAAGATCAGCTGGTACTTTGATGGGTTTTGTTTTAGTGGTAACATTCCGGAAGCCTGCATCGTAAAAAGCGAGTCCTTTAAAATTATTTTCCTCTAAATCGGCCATTAATTTTTCTCCCACCGGTCCCCTAAGAACAGTATGTTGATGTTCTAAGTTCCTCCAGATAAAGGGTAAGCTAACAACCTGTAGTGATGTAGAAAACTGACCCAGTGGAGCTGATGAAACTTTGGTAATATCAATAGTGCCAAGCTGAATCCCTTCAATATAATCCTTCTCCTGCCCTAACTGTCCCCCACCATATACATTAATCTTGACCCGATTATTGGTTTCTTCAGCTACCTGATCCGCAAAGTAAACCAGAGCGCCATGTACAGGATGAGTTTCCGGTAATACAGAGGCTAAAGACCAGGTATATTCCTGAGCCGAAGCAGATAAAACAACACCACCAAGTATTAAAACAATCAGAATAAATAAAATGGTAAATATTTTTTTAAACATTTTTTCCTCCTAATTTAAATAATATATTCCATATTCTTATTACTTTAAAGATTTGTTTTTAATCACCCCCTATCTAAAATTTACTTAAAAACTACCGATGCTCTATTATTCATATATATGAAATTAATTTCATTTTACTTAATATTATTTTTACCTTATCATTTATTATCTTTCGCAATAAAGTGCGTCTAAGTTAGCTGGTATCCTAATTTAAAAGATATATTCAATGCCTCATGCTGAATAATATTAACCAAAGCAGATTTGTTTTTATTGATACGGCTGGAATCCCCTGTTATACCCAAGGCAGCACATATTTTTTTTGAAGAATTAAAAATTGGAGCAGCGATACAGGTAGTTCCTAAAAAAACTTCTTCATTATCTACTGCATAACCCTGATTAACTACCAACTCCACCTCTTCCTTCAGTTTTCCCCTCTCTATAATGGTATGGGTAGTAAATTTGGGTAAATCAATACTATCTAACAATTTCTTTCTCTCTTCTTCTGGCTGAAATGATAGTAATACCTTACCTACTGCGGGAGCATGCAAAGGTAAGCTGGTACCAACTATGGCTCTTGTCTTTTTGGTAAAAGGGCTTTCGATTATCTCTAGAAAGTATAAAGATTCTTCAAATAAGATACCAAGATGGGAGGTCTCACCACTTTCTCTGGTAAGCTCTCGCATAAAGGGCAAAGACACTTCTCGTAATTCCCTGATATAATCTACATGATTGCCCAGCTGAAATAGTTTAAAACCAAGTCTATACTGTTTGGTAGAACTGTTACGATCAATCAGGTTATATCGTTCTAAGGTTCTTAAGATATTAAAAGTGGTACCGAAAGGAATACCGAGAGTATCGGCAATATCTGATAATCTACTTTTGTCTTGAGAAGTCTCCAGATATTCTAATACCTTAATCGCCCTTTCTAGGGTAGATAATCTCTCTTTACCTTCAATTTTACGCTGGGTATTGTTCTTCATTATTTCACCATTATAAATTATTTTTCATATATATTATGATACTATACAGTAAAAAAGTCAATAATTCTTTTTAATATAACCATCAATTAAAAATAGGGATCCAAAGAAATCTGACAAGATAGTCAAAACTAAATAATCAATTTTTTAACTTTATAGATAAATCATTGCTCAGGCAAAAATTTTGGTAATTTCATCTTTAGCAGAAATTTTTAAGTCTTGCCAGATACCACCAGTCGCTATCTTCAAACCAAATCTTTGTTCTTTTATTTCACCTATTAAAGAAGCCTTAATTTTATTTTCTTCTAATAGAGTAATGATTTTCTGGGAACTTTTTAGAGATGTGACGATAAGCAGGGTTCCGGAGGTAATTGTTCTTAAGGGATCCAGACTATATTCTTTACATAGTATCTTTGCTTCTTCTAAAATCGGTATCTTTTCTCTCTCCACCAATAGACCAACCCCGGAAGCCTGAACAATCTCATAAAGACCGGCAGCCAAACCTCCTTCAGTGGGATCATGCATAGCGTGAACTTCCATATTATTGGCCAGTAATGCTTCTTTTATTACAGAAAGGCCAGGATTATATAGATAGTTCTGACACCTTTGAATAAAGTTCTTCTGATATCCCCTTGCTTCTAATTCTTCCTTTTTCTCTCTGGCAATAATTACGGTCCCTTCAATGACAATACCCTTGGTCAAAATAATGGCATCACCTGGTTTCGCTCCCGAAGTGGAAACAAGCTTGTGCTTTTCTACTTCTCCCAGCATACAGCCTACAATAATAGGTCGGTCTAAATTGTAACTGACCTCAGTATGCCCCCCAATTATTGTTATATTTAGTTCCTCACATGCATTTTGTATTTGGGAAAAAATATTTGCAACAAGTTCTTCGGTGGTCTTGTTTTCTGGCAGAAGTATGGTGGCTTGAAACCACTTGGGCACTGCTCCTCTGGTGGCAATATCATTAGCATTCACCTGAACAGCATACCAGCCAATCTCCTCTGTAGCAAAAGTAATGGGATCTGTTTTAGCCACCAGATACCTATCAGGAAAGTCAATAACGGCTGCATCTTCTCCTAATTTTGGACCAATTATTACCCTCGAATCGGTTTTACTCTGATATTTTCCCAGCAATCTTTCCAGTAATGAAAAATCCAGTTTCCCCAGTGGTAATTTCTTTTTCATCTTTTCATTTTAACAGAAAAATACACCTATTTCTATTAACAAAAGTGGGATTCATTATACATTTATAACTTGAAATTATTTTGTTTAGTAGTATGCTATATTAAGTGTATTATTAATAACATGAAGAAAATATCGTGATTAAAGATAAGAAAAATATGCAACTAAAAATAAATTTATGGGGTCATGCTTATAATGATTCTTATCTCTTTATTATTCCCTTATTATTACCATTTTTACGTCAGGAATTTTTCTTCACCTATTTTCAATCAGGACTTATCCTGGCAATTCATGTAGCTTTACGCTCTATTTTTTCACTGGTATTTGGCTTATTGGGAGAACGATTCAATCATAGACACCTTTTTATTTCCTTTGGTTTTACCCTGTCATCTATTTTTTTAGGCAGCATCGTCTGGATCAGCCACCTTCCTTTCGTGATTACCATACTCTTACTTATGGCTATTAGTGTTTCTACTTTTCACCCTCTGGCAACAGTCATGATAGGTGAAAATGCTGCTCCTGGAAAAAAAGGTCAATATCTCAGTTTGTTTAATGTAGCTGGCACTCTTGGCATATCCATAATAAGTCTAATGTTTAGCTGGCTTGTTCAGCTCTGGGGCTGGAGGATAGCATGTCTGGCTATATCTCTCCCGGGATTTATTCTATCCTGGGGATACTCAAAACTAAAAAATGACAAATCAAATGTTGATATCAAAGAAGAGCGATTAACTCAAAGAATCTGCTTTCTTATCTATTTTATAAGTTATGCTTTTCGTGGATTGGGAATATGGGCAATACTCTCTTTCCTGCCAGTCTATGCAACAGATTTTATTGGTTTAACACCTGGCATGTCTGCCTTGTTTGCCAGTATTTATTTTGCTGGTGAACTTTTCGGAAGCTTAGGTATCAGTAAAATACTCGACCGGATTAATTCTCTTAAGCTAATTATCGTTGCCACAATTTTTTCATCCTTATTAATCCTGGCCCTTACTTCTTCTACTCTTCCGTCTAATATGGTTATAATATTGGTAACAATTGGGTTACTGCAGGGATGTATCTACCCTTCACAACATACCTGGCTAACCAAGGTTAGCTCTAATCAAACCCGGGGGAAACTCTTTGGTTTTGTTTTTTTTATAGAAGGATTATCTTCTACTATCGCACCTTTCCTCTATGGCTGGCTTGCTGATAAACTTGGTCTGGTCTATGCCTATCGTCTGGCTTCTATCCCCTTTTTTATTAGTTTTCTACTATATATCATTTTGCACTTCACTACAAAAAAATCTATTACTACCTGACATAGTTATTAAGGAAAAGAGTTGTATAGAATCATTGTTTCTCTTCTGGAGAAAGAACACTGCTACATTCTTTGGTATAAACAAATTCTCGGAGCATTGCTCCTAACTCAAACCATAGAGCATTAATTTTTTGCCTTAGGGAAACAGTCCATCAAGTGATAAAACAGATATCAAAGATTTATTTATTACATTGATAGGAAGCGCATTGACCACCAGTAAGGAATACATTTATATTTGGTTTATTTTTTCTAGGAGGGCAGATTAAATTTTGAAGGTATCACAGTTAATAATCGCTTTCTGTCTACACCTAATAAAAATTCTTTCATTCAATTATTTTAGCAATAAACCCAGGATAAAATAATCTATTATCAGAAGAGCAACCAGGTAGAGAAAAAATTTCCAATAATCTTTGTAAAGATCTATGGTAGAAATCTTCAGGTACTCACATGTAAATAGCTGACATAAGTGTAACGGTGAGAAAAAATAGCCAAGAAAAGACCACATGAAAGTGAAATGACAATAGAGTAATAGTTGACTTTCTGAAATAGGCAGTGTTATTAAAATTGGCAGTACCACTCCCAGTGCTGTTGGTTGAAAACCAGTGGTTAGTCCAAAGAAGAAGGAAGTAAAAATAATACCCAGCATAATAGTCCGGGGATTATTAAAAATTAAGGAAAGTAAGGAAGAGATGGATTCTATTTTCCCGATAACACCTTGAATTAAATAAACACCGATCAATGCTAATAATATTCTTATATTAAACGCTCGGGCAATATCCCGGAAAAAAGTCTTCCTCGGTCGAAGAAAATATATGACTAACAAATTAGCTATTATTCCAATGTAAAATGGGATATGGAAAAACATATTTAAAAGTACCGCTAAATAGACCGGTGCAGTATAAATAAGTAATTTTAATAGATTTGGCAAGACAGGATTTGCTGATAGAATATTATTGTTTTCTACTTTTCTTAAATACAAGAAATAACCTATGGTAACATATAATATAACAAAGATAAAATTAAAACCTATGAACTTATAAATCGAAATCTGTGGTACGAGAGAGGTCACAACCAAAAAACCGATAGTATAAGGTAAAATGTGCATTGCGATATGTCGATAAATCAAATTAACAATAGCCTTCTGATTGCTTGATAAATTCGATTCATCTCCCAGCTTATCAACAAAAGGAACAGAAATAATAGCCCCTCCTGGTACGGAAAGCAAGCCTACCAGGGCAGGAATAGACATGAGCACTATTTTTTTATTCTTAATTACTTCAACGATATACCTAATAACTTCATCTATAATCTTATATTCCTTGAGCAGAACACCCAGAATACCTATTTCTAGAACCACTATATATCTTTCCACTTTAGTCATATCAAAAAATGTAGAAAAAATCACTTCTTTAATATCTAACAATCCCAATCCCCCTAGGAAAGCCATAAGAACTGCACAAATACAAATAGCTATACCAATCTGTATCTTCTTTTTATTCAATAAAGGAATACTTAAAAAAGAAACGATAACAACAAGAAATTCCCACATTTATTATATACCTGTCTCATCAAGATAAAATAGAAAGGCAGGGTCCTTATTCTACATTAAAATTGAGTGATTTTATACTCTGCCTTAGATGCTCAATACTTACAATGATATCAAATTCAGGTTTATTTCCTTTTATTATTCTTATTTGTTTTTCATTGCTAGAATAAATTTAACATAGCTTTTCTTTATTTACAAGACATAATTCCACAGAATCTTAGTTAGATTTATTTAAATTTATTAAACAACAAGCAGTGCAAGTTTTACCCTATTAAAAATATTCCGGTAAGGTTTATAATATAAAGTATCATACGATATATTTGCAAATACTTTTGGTGTGGTATACTAGGTTTTAAGATGTTTTTGCTTGCCATCCGACTATTGATAACTCAGCAATATAGGGAGGTGAGATAATGGCTCAGGTATATGGAAAGCCTTTCGCTAAAGTATACAATCAATTGTGGGGGACATTTGCCCAAAAAGTAGCAAAACCAATAATGAAATTTTACCAACAACAGGAGATTTCAAAAACAAATAAAAATGTTCTAGATATATGTTGTGGTACCGGTCAATTGGCTCTAGAATTTTTAAAGGAAAATTATTATGTCCTGGGAGTTGATCTCTCACCTTATATGCTCTTCTATGCCCTTAAGAATAACAAAGAATTTATCAAGAAAGGTTTAGCTGAATTTAGAGCAGCAAATGCCTCCGATTTTTCTCTGGAAACCAAATTCGGTCTGGCAATATCCAGTTATGACGCCATAAACCACCTGGAAGGAACGCCCTTGATAAAAAATTGTTTTCAATGTGTATATAATAGTGTGGTGAGAAAAGGTTATTTTGTTTTTGATTTGAATACCAGGCTAGGTCTGGAGAGATGGAATAGTATCAATATCAATGAATCAAAAAAATTCTTGTTAATAATAAAAGGAGTTTTTGACAGAGAAAATAACAGGGCAATTACCAGGGCTTCTGGCTTTATAAAAGAGGAAGATAGCAATCTGTATAGCCCTTTTGAAGAGGTTGTGTATAACTATGCTTATGATATGTCGGAAATAAGAAAATTATTAAAATCAACCGGCTGGAGAAATATCTATTTTGCCGGTATTAATAATCTAAATATTAAGATTAAAAATCCTGAGGAAGAGGAAAGAGTTTTTATTATTGCCCAAAAATAAGTATAATTAGTATAATTAGAGATTGTTATCTAAATTGGATTAAATTCATTTACTTATCCAGCATATAATATAAACCTTTGCCTTCTCGGGCAGGAGTAAAACACTTATTACAGGAAATACAGGCAGCCCTTCTGGTATCTCCTGATTGCCAGCGTCTGATTAAATATGGTTCCCTGATTAAGGGACGGCTTAAAGAAACATAATCCGCTAAATCATCTTCAATTAATTCTCTGGCTACCTCATAAGAACGAATTCCGCCCACCAATATTAAGGGGATATTTATTTTTTTCTTAAATAACTTAGCAGCATCACGATAATAAACCTCATTACCCTTTAATACATCTTTTTTTACCCTGTGAGAGGAATACTTGCCTATTGAAGTACCTCCACTCATTTCTAGAGCATCTAAGCCTGCTTTTTCCAGCAATTCTGAAACTTGAACCATTTCTTCTGGTTGAAAACCACTATCTATAAAATCGTCAGAATTGATTTTTATCATAATTACAAATCTATTACCCAATTCTGACCTGATAATTTGAACAATTTCTAAAATTATACGAGCCCTGTTTTCAATGCTTCCACCATAATAATCCTTCCTTTTATTAAAAAAGGGAGAAAGAAACTGGCTTAATAAAAATCCATGTGCTGCATGTATTTGAATACCATCAAAACCTGCTTTTCTTGCTCTTAAAGCTGCCTTCTTAAAATCATGAATAATCTTAGCAATCTCAGCTAAAGTAATTTCCCTGCATTTATAGCCTGGGATGTTAGTCTGTGAAGGCCCATAGGGATTTTGGCCTATTGCCCTTCCGCCAGCATGGCTAATCTGTAAAATCATCTTACTTCCTTTTTCCTGAACTACCTGGACCATTTTTTGATAGCTGGCTATAAGACTATCGTCATGCATTCCCAATTGACCATTATTACCCTTCCCTTCGGGATTAATATAAGCATGGCTACTTATTATTAATGCTACCTGACCTAATGCCAGCTCTTCCATCATAGCAGCGACCTTCTCACTGCATGAACCATCCGGATTGGCTAAACCTTCCCAGGTGGCACTCCTTACAAATCTGTTTTTTAGTTCCATCTGATTAATGCTTGTTTTATCGAATAATTTTCTCATTGATCCTTTCTCTCCTTCCTAAAAACAATAAAAAATTCTTCTTCTAGTTTCTGATTTAATAATAGGAAATAGTCTATTAAGAGTTATTTTCAAAAAAAGAACCTTCTTCTGGCAATTATTTCTTTTTTAAAAAAAGAAAAGATATAACCAGAATTAAAATACTAAATATTAACCAGCTATTTCTATAGTATCCATTCATATCAGCTATCAATCCGAAAATTGGTGGAGCTACAATCATACCAGTTCTAATGAATAATAATGCTAATCCTGTGGCAATTCCAGCTTTTCTATCACCAGCAACCTCTCCTACTGTTGTTAGATATACCCCACTCCAGCCCAGTGCTACAAAACCAAAAAGAAAAGAGAAAACAAAAACTATGATTTGATTCAGGAAAGGATGGTATAAAAAAAGACCAAAAATTAGATACATAATTCCAGTAGATAATCCAATCAAGAAAAGGCTAAATCGTCGGTCTATTCTAAAAAATCGGTCTGATAACGATCCCCAACCTAAAAGTCCGAGCATTCCACCCATATGAAGAGTAGCAAAGTTCAAGCCAGCAGTCACCTTACTTATCTTAAGATCTTCAGTCAGGAATACTACAAAGTGACCCAGTAAGGATCCCTCTGAAATACCAAATAGTATGCCCAGAATACAAATACTAAACAAAGGTTTTTCTATTAAAATTGAGGAGAGGTTTTTGAAAAAGGACTTCTGTTTGTCTCTTTTGTCTTCAGGTGTATGAATTATATGGTTGATATCCTTCTGTTCCTGATATAGTTTATATATAAAAAACCCGGTAAACAGAACAATAACTGCGGCAATCTGAATGGCTCTTCGCCAGCCCATACTTTCTCCAAGAAGAGGCAAGAAGCTTGCTCCCAGAATACCTCCCAATCCAAATCCAGCCTGGGTAATACCCATTGAAAAAGCACGCTTTTCTTGTGGAGAAGCAATCATGACTGCCTTAGTTGCTGATGGTGTAATAATGCTAAAACCTAGACCGGTTAAAAAGGACAATAATAAAAGAAGGCTATAAGAAGGAGATAGTCCATGTAATAGTAATAAGAAACCTAAGCATCCAATACCTAAAAGCATACTCTTCTTTGGTCCTAATTTATCTACTATACTACCGGTAAATATAGAAAGAGATGCTGCACTGAAAAAGAAAAAAGTGGAATAATAGCCAACCTGGACTCGAGTGAGAGCAAACTCTTCGCGAACGAAGGGAAGTAATCCCAGAAATCCGGTTTGAGCTAAACTTAAAGCCAGATATGGTAGAAATAGTACAACCAAAATTTTTATTAGATTATAATCTCTGTCTGGTTTCTTATTTCTTTCAGCTAAAATAGTTGATTCATTCTTCATTATTTTATTATTTCTATTTCTTTTAAATCTATATTCTTGTTCCGATTAATTCTAAGACAGCATTTTTGCCGGCTGGTTTTCCTATATATAAAAAACTCTATTACAAACCTGCCCAGGGGAAAATCACCGGTAAGTTTTTATCATTAGCTATATATTTAACAGGCTTTTAGGAATCTGGATACGAGCGGTCTTTAATGGATTAACAGCCTGGCTAACTATTGCATGGGTAGAAAGACTTGCTAGCATATAAGCAGTATTCCATGGAATCTGGTTACTCTGTTCAATAAATAGAACTGCTTCATCAGTGGCTTTTTTAACCGCCTCATCTAATGTGCTGGCACTTCCCACAAAATAAAAATACTCTTCAGTTTCAATTACCGGGATTCGCCAACAGTACTTTTTACAGATATTGAGACTAAGTTCTACTACACTCCTGCACTCAACTCCGGTCCCACAAACTTCTCCATTTCCCATAATAGCATGAACATCTCCCAGAGCAAAGCAAGCACCATCAACAAAAACAGGTAAATAAATGGATGCACCGGCACAGACATCTAAAGTATCCATATTACCACCGTGATCTCCAGGTGTATTATTCGGTACCTCATCATCCTCTGGTGCTACACCTATAACCCCGATCATGGGTCGACAGTTCAACTTTTGACCGGCAAACTCAATAACATCATTTTCGATTGGGATTATCTCTACTTGGGAATTCTCTACCTTATCGCCTAATACACCCAATCCCTTCATAGCAACAGTAACACCCTGTTTATCTGGTTTAATCTTTTTAATGGACACCTTTAAAGTTTCTCCAGTTTTAAGACCGTTAACAAAAATTGGTCCTGTTGCTGGATTTACCCTTGAGAAATCAACATTTTCCTCTAATGTATCAGTTGGTTTGACTAATTGATGACTGAAGCAATCCTCAGTCTCTATTTGAAGCATCTCTCCGGGATTAACATCTATTATCGGTTTGTTTGATTTCCCCATAGCGTAAATTACCTGATCTCTGGTAATCTTTTTCATATCTAATTCTCCTTTTCTTTTAATCTTAACCAAAACTTTGGTAAGATCTGTTCAGTAATTTCATTTTTACCAAGTAATCCTTCCGGTTTATACATTAAAACCAAAAATATCATAATGGCCATTAAAACTTGAATCAAGCCAATTAAAGGGGGAACCTGTAAACTAAATATTTTAAAACCTTCCTGTATGGGTCGGGCAAGATGTGTAAACATAGTAATAATTCCAGCGCCAAGAATTGCGCCTGAAATAGTACCTATACCTCCTATCACCAGCATTGCTATTATTTGAAATACAAAAACCAGACCAAACACTTCCGGGTGCATTGCTCCTGTATAATGAACCCATAATGGACCAGCTAATCCAACAATAAAACTGCCAGTGATAAAAGCAAAAATTTTATAACGAACGACGTCAATGCCCATAGTTGAAGCCAGGGTTTGATCCTTGCCAAGGGTAATTACTGCTCTTCCAAATTTGGAGTGAGTAAATCTCCACATAAAAATGACTGTTAAAAACAAAATTCCATATACCCACCAGACATTAGTAGCAAAAGGCATATTTCTGATACCCAAAGGTCCATGAGTAAAAGAACGTAAGTTTACAGCAAGATTAGCCATCACTATATTAATGCCTATAGAAGCCAGAATAAAATAATGCCCTCTAAGGCGAAAAGCTGGTAAAACCAAGGTAATACTTGCCAATACAGCAGCAATAGCACCTAAAAACAAAGCTAGAGGAAATGGTAACTGAGCTGCCTCTAACCATTCTGGAAGTTTTAAAAAAGACGCTTTATACTGAATAGGAAGGGTAAACAAGCTGGAAACATATGCTGAAAAAAGCATGATCCCTCCAAATCCTAAAGAAAAAATATTAGCATAACCATTTGTAATGGTAACACCCAAACAAATAATGGCATTAATTCCAAATAAGAGAAAGATACCAAGATAAAATCCTCTCATATTTTTCTCAATTAGAGCAAGAATGGCAATCGCTGCAATAAAACCTACTATATAATACCATCGATTTTTTATAACAGTACTTTTGTTTTTCTTCATTCTTCCCATCCCCCATCAAACTTAACATTTGGCCGAAATAGGCCAGTTGGTTTTAAGAAAAGTATGAAAAACAATAAAATCCACACAAACAAAGGGCGAAGAGGTGAATAAATAGAGGGCAATATTGCCACAAAGAGGATCTCGCCTATTCCTACAATAAAACCGGCAATCATGGCACCGGGCACATTACCAATACCTCCCAGCACTGCAGCAATAAAACCGGTAAGTCCTGGATTAAAACCCATACTCGGATTCACAATTCCAAAACTCAATCCATATTCAATACCAGAAATACCAGCAAGTATAGATCCTATAACAAAAGCAATTTTAATAATAAGAGTGCTGTTAATACCCATAAAATTTGCAGTTCTTTTATCGTATGATACTGCTCTCATGGCTATTCCAAGTTTAGAATACTTTATAAAGTAACTAATAACCAGCATAATTATAACAGTAGTTATAAAAATAATTATATCTCGCAGTCCAATTACTATGCCTCCTATAAAGTACATCTTTTCGAAAAAAGCAGGAATTGGAAATGCCCTTCGCTCATCTGTAAAAAACATCATAAATAAATATCTTAAAAACATTGAAGCAGCAAATGAAATAATAAATATAGTTAAAACAGAACCTCCTCTCTTAATGCAAGGTCGGTAGGCAATTCTTTCCAGAGCTATTCCTGAAACAACTGATGAGGCAATAGCTAAAAGTGCAGCAGTGAACCAGGGTAGATTAAGAAATTTAGCGAAAAGATAACATGAAAAAGCTCCAATCATAAAGATTTCGCCATGAGCAAAATTAATTAAACCCAGAATTCCATAGATCATTGTATAGCCCACTGCTAGTAAGCCCAATATACTGCCATAAGAAATGGCATTAATCAGTTGTTGTACCAAATAAAATAACATTTTGATTCTCCTTATCTTTGGAATATATCATGTATCATGTAATTCCTAAATACGAATTTTTAACATATTCACTATTGCTAAAACCTTTACACTCTCCACTAAGCCTGACCTCTCCCTTTTCAAGGACATAAGCCCTTTTGGCAATATCTAACGCCAGACTTACATTTTGTTCTACCAGAAGTATAGAAGTCCCGTTAGAATTTATCTGCTGAATGGTATCAAATATATTTTCCACTACTATGGGAGCCAGACCTAAAGAAGGTTCATCAAGACAAAGAACAATAGGTTTTGACATAAGTGCTCTGCCAATCGCTAGCATCTGTTGTTCCCCACCACTCAGTGATCCGGCAATTTGATTGCACCGATCCTTTAAAATAGGAAAAAGATCATAAATCCAATCAAGGTATGTCTTAAATTCATTTCGATCCTTAATCAGGTAACCTCCCACTTTCAGATTCTCAAACACCGAAAGATTCCCAAATATATCTCTTCCTTCTGGACAGTAAGAAATTCCCAGCGAAACAATCTCAAATGGTTGGAGAGAGTCAATTTTCTGATCGTTAAACTTAATAATACCATCCCAGGGCTTGATTACGCCGGTTATGCACCTTAAGGTTGTAGTTTTCCCCGCGCCATTAGCCCCGATTAAAGCGACTATCTCACCCTTTTCAAGATTAATACTAACATTTTTAAGAACCTGGGCTTTCCCATAACCTGTACTAACATTTTCTATTGACAGTAACATTTAAAAACCCCCTATCCTGCAATTCTTTTCTCTCCTAAATAAACTCTTATCACTTCTTTGTCTTGCTGTATCTCCTCCGGAGTACCAGAGGAAATTAGTTGCCCCTGATTAATAACTATAATACGGCTACATATACTCATAATAACTCTCATATTATGTTCTATAACAATAATAGAAATATTATTTTCATTAGACAGATGTTTAATAACCTCAACAATATCTTTTGCTTCTTTTTGATTCAAACCTGCAGTAGGTTCATCAAGCAGCAAAACTGCTGGCTCAAGGCATAAAGCCCTGGCAATCTCAATTCTCCTCTGTATCCCATAAGGGAGATCTTCCACATAATGATCAGTATATTCAGATATCTGTAGTATATTGAGCACTTCATCAATCTTCTGATTCATTTCGTTTTCTGCTTTAATAAAAGCAGAAGTCCTGGCAATTGAGCTTAATAGGGAGTAACTAATTTTTTGATGGAATGCTGGTCTTATATTTTCTCGTACTGTCATCCCTGGCATAAGCCTGATATTTTGGAAAGTACGAGCAATGCCGCAAGCAGATATTCGGTGTGGGGCCCATTCTGCTATGTTTTGACCATGAAAAAGTATTTGCCCTGCATTTGGCCTTAAAAGACCGGTAATGATATTAAAGACAGTTGTCTTGCCAGCACCATTTGGACCTATCAGCCCCAGCAGTTCTCCCTGATTAAGTTCAAAATCAAGTTCAGAAACAGCTTTTAATCCTCCAAATTGTTTGGTTAATTTTCTTATTTGCATATCTACTGGCATTTTATATACCCCTGGTTCTCTAAAAATAAGGACACGGGAAAGCGTTAATATTTCTTTCCCGCGTCTTCTTTCTCCTAGTACTGGAAATTACCCTTCATGCTTTAATCATTTTTTTATGGCACCCATGGCTTCCAGAACTGGTGTTAGATGGTCTGCAATTTCTTCCGGTTCCATATGAGTATAATAGCGAAGCTCTTCGTTTTTTATCTGTTTGAATATGACCGGTCTGTTGGGTACTCTTGGATATATTGCTTTTTCTGGATCTGGATAGGATATTGGTACAATGGTGGTTTGAAAAGCAGGCCACAGCTGTAGCGTATTTCTAATAGCTGTTCTCTTCTGTACTAATGTCATGGAATCCCATACTTCATCTCCAACTATTCCAATAATCGCATCTATGGACTCAAGAACTAATCTCATAGAATCATAGCCAATTGATTCAAAACAGCCTGGTTCTTCACCAAACTTATTATTATAATCTAATACGAATTGTTTACCTATTTCAGTTGTAGGAGCATCACCAGCAAATTGAGTGGAAATATATGCACCTTCTACAGCATCTCCTCCAACTTCTACTACACTCATATCATCACCACCATCGGTGAAGAAAAGTGGAACTGTAATTCCCAGACTTCTTGCTTGTTTTGAATAAACAGGAGCATCCTGTGGTTCAGGAGGGAATGTAACAAAGGCATCTATTTTATCCTGAATACCCCTAATTCTGGTAAGTTGTGCAGTGAAGGTCATATCACCAGTCATATAGGATTCCACCTGAACTATGGCTGTAGGATCATTAGTAAAGTATCTAAAAGCTTCCTGAAAAGCTTTAGACAGATAGACACTATAAGCACTGGCAGCATCATAAAGCACTGCTATCTTTTTCCATCCCAATTCTTCAGCACAGAATTTAGCCGCAGCTGTTCCCTGGAAGTGGTCGCCATAAGCAGGCATAAAAATATATTCTCCTATTTCTGGTTGTGTTGGAGTTGTAGCTGGACCTGTTAAAAAAACTGTGCCATTAGCTTGAAATACCGGTCCCGAAGCAGAGGTTAACGAGTCATCTTCACTACCAATCGCAGCTAATACTTTTCTTTCTTCTGCAAGTCGTTTTGCCGCACCTGCTATTACATCCAATTCACTCTGTCCATCAATATTGATGTATTCAACTTTACGACCATAGATTCCCCCTGCTTCATTTACCAGATCAACAGCTAACTGAGATCCTTTTAAACATATTTGCCCAATCGTTCCTCCGAATCCAACCTGATCCCAAATTGAACCTACTAATAATGGCTCTTTTTCTTGAGCAAATGTTACTACAAAAGTGCTTAAAAAGAAAATAAATATGAAAATTACCTTAAATGTTCTTAAACTCAATCTTCTCATATAGATAAATACCTCCTTAAAAATTAAAATAGTATAAATAATATTATATTAATATATTTTTATGCTTCTATAATTTACCTCCTTCTATTTGGAATCTATAATGTTGGTCTATAAATATATTTATATATTTTATATTTAGTAAAATAATTTATGTTTTCTTCTGAAGTTTAATATTGCTTAACTATGAGAAATCTTTGGTTAATACTTTGTCTGGAGTACCACTATTATTTATTAGTTTGGTTTAAAATTATAAAAAAATAAATATGGTTTTCTTTTCTATGCTAATTTTTTACTATATTAACCATACTTATATTAATATTAACTATAATTTATAGCATGCAAATTTTTTATTGTCAACAATTTTCATTTCTTATGTATCGCCTGAATTAATTAAATTTATGACAGAGTCAATATAGTTAATTGCCATATAAAAAACAGAAACAAAAAGTATCAATTCCTCCTATAAAAAAGTACTCTAAATCTTTTTAATTATATTTAATTATAGAGTAATCTCTTCTCTATTGATAAAACATGGTTCTTTTCTATTAACCATAACCAAGGGATTAGTGAATTAAGTCAGGCTTGAAGGAGTAATCTCAGTGGTGATGTTTCCTGATATGTCCACACTTTACCAATATTACAGGATGCTGGATGGAGATAATAATAAAAGTTAAAATACAACGATGGGTATTAGAAGGAAAAAAGTAAATAAAAGAGGATATGCCCCTTCTTATCACTGGATGTAACTCAAATTTAAGCAATAAAATTAAAGTAGTTAGATTTTATTTATATATTAGAGAACGCCTCAACTTACCAGAACATTTTTAGATAAGACAACAGGAGATGAATCGGTTCAATCCTTAATTGTATTTATTCTTTTTGAATAAATTGGACACTGTCCTCATCAATATCCAGATAGACATCACCTTCAATAAATTCCTTGGGAGCATAGTCCTCTACAATCAGGGCATGACCATTCTCAGTCTGAATCCAATAACGGATTATTTTGCCCAAATAACTGCTCTCAGAAATAATTCCTTTCCATAAATTAATGATAGGGTGATTAGGTTTTTCTTTATAAATTTTAATATCTTCAGGTCTGATACTTATTAACATTTTTTCATCAATTGAAAAGCCACTGCCCTTTATCCTGTTCATTGATAATTGTAATCCCTGGCAATCCAGAATAACCTTTACTGGTTCTATCTTTTTTACCATTGCCTCTAAAAAATTCTTCATTCCAATAAAATCAGCTACAAATTGATTTTGGGGATAATTATAAATTTCCCATGGGGTTCCAATTTGCTGAATTTTTCCTGAATTCATAACCACTATGGTATCTGACATAGAAAGGGCTTCTTCCTGATCATGTGTAACATAAACAGTAGTAATATCCAGCTTTTTCTGAATCTGCTTAATTTCATTTCGGACACTGATTCTAAGTTTGGCATCTAAATTAGACAGAGGCTCATCCATTAATAAAACTTCGGGTTCTAAAATAACCGTTCGACCAAGAGCCACCCGTTGTTGCTGCCCCCCGCTTAATTGAAAAATCATCTGTTTTTCTTTTCCTTCCAGGCCAATGAATCTTAAGATATTTTTTACTCTTTCTTCAATTTCACTTTTAGGTAGTTTTCTTAAATGTAAACCATAGGCTAGGTTATTAAATACATTCATATGAGGGAATAAAGCATAGGATTGAAACACCATACCTACTTTTCTTTTATGAGGAGGAATATCATTAATAAGCTTGTTATTTAATAATATTTTGCCACTATCTTCTTTAACAAAACCAGCAATAATTCTGAGGGTAGTTGTTTTTCCACATCCCGAAGGTCCTAATAAAGTAGTAAAATTCCCTCTTTCTATATCCAAATTTAAATTTTTCACAGCATCTACATTTCCATATCTTTTGTTTAAATCCTGAATTCTAATATGTATTTTTTCCATTTAAGCTCCTCTTTGACCTTGGGAAAATAGATTGATTCCTTTCCCCAAAAATAACTGTGTGAAGAAAATAACCAACAATGCAATCCCAAAAAGGGCAACACATAATGCAATAGCTGGTCCTAATTCGGCATACTGTATCAGACTTAATATCTCTGCTGTAGCAGTATTATTTCCCGGTGAAATTAAAAATATGACAATACTTAAATTGGTAATGGAACGTAAAAAGCCCATGATAAATCCTGATAAAAAAGGAATTTTAAGCAAAGGAAATATAATATCCTTAAATACTTGTAAGGGATGAGCCCCTAAGTTAATGGCTCCTTCTTCAATCTCGGCTCCAACCTGGGTTAAGCTTGCGGTGCAGGCTTGATATCCCAAAGGGATATTCCAGACCATTAATCCGAGAATAATAATAAGTGATGTACCGGTTAGAAGCAAAGGTGGGCTATTAAAGGCTAACAGAAATCCTACTCCCAGGAAAATACCGGGTATTGATGCCGGTAAGATGACCATAAAATCCAATACTTTCTTGCCAAAAAAATTCTTGCCAAAGATAAAATAACTGGCAAATAAAGAAAAAATAGCAGCACCTCCTCCCGCAAAAAGAGCATACTTTATGCTATTGTACAGACTACTAATTTTTGTACCCAGCAATATGTTCCAATGCTGTAAGGAAAATCTCCAGTCAATACCCCATGTTCTGGTGAAAGATCCTACCAGCAATACCCCATAAACCAGAATAATGATAAACACTATAAAGGAACTTAAAGAAAAGAGTACCCACTTGGTACTACTTCCTACCAAAGGTTTTTCCAGCCCACTGCCCTTCCCGGTGACTGTTACAAAGGATTTACCGCTGAGTATTTTACGGTTGATCATAAATAGTAAGAATGTGGGAATCAATAAAACAGCAGATAGGCCTGTTGCCCCTACTAAATCATAATGACCGCTTATTCTTCCAAAAATCTCAGTTGGCAATACCGGCCAGTTACCTGCTATCACAATCGGATTACCAAAATCTGCCAGAACATAGATTCCTACCAGGATTGCTGAATTTAATACTCCCGGCAAGGCAAGTGGAAAGGTAATAGTTTTAAACACATGATATCCATCACCACCAGCATTTTTGGCAGCAAATTCAATTGAAGGATCAATTTCCTTCAAAACGCTATCGATGATCATGTAAGAGTATGGGAAAAATGAGATGCTCTGGACTAACCATAATCCCTGCCACCCGTATATGCTCCATGTGAGATTAAATAACTCATAGGTAATCAAGCCTCTTCTTCCAAATAATAGAATCCAGGCCAAAGCAACAACAAAGGGCGGTGATAACAATGGCAGGATAGGAATAAAACGAAAAACTCTTTTCCCTGGTATATCAGAATACTCCAGGGTATAGGCATACAAAAACCCAATCACTGTTGCAGTAATCGTGGAAAGTACTGCAATAAAAAGGCTATTCTTGATAGCCCTTATCGATCTGGCCCGACTTAAGATAGTAATATAATCCTCAATTGTAGGATAAACAAAAACCTTGAAAACCGGCCAAACGACGAATACAAATAGTATTAAACCAAGCAATAGGATAATAAGATGAATCGTATTTATTTTGGCTAACTGTTCTTTTATTTTCATTTTTCCAAGAAATTTCAAAATAATTTGGCGGCATCACTTCATGCCGCCAAATTATTTTTGTTTATTCAATTATTTATTCGTAAGATCTTCCCATAATTCCAGTAAACGTTCCCTGTTTGCAATTGCCCAATCCCGATTATACTTTGTTAAAACAACTCCACTGATATCAGGAGAATTGGGTGGCGATACAACACCTGGTCTCGTTGGATATCTTTTTGCACCTACTGTCGCATTAATTTCCTGGGATTTTTCAGATAATACAAAATTAACAAATTTTAATGCTGAATCAGGATTTGGGCCACCCTTGATGGCACTCACTCCGCCTATCTCAAATCCAGTATAGGGGGGTATAATTAATTCCACCGGCAATCCCTGTTCTACTGAAACCAGAATATCATGCGCCCAAGACATGCCAACAACATATTCTCCCTGTGATGTAACTGTAATCGGTTCAGTTGCCTTGGCCATATATAGATCTACATTCTGGTCAAATTCGCGGAACCAATTCCAGGCAGCTTTTTCACCTGCTTCTATAGCCGCATCTCCTTCAAATCCAAAATAATGTGCAAGCTCAGTAAATCTGAAAATCATGTTCGCAATAAAGATATAAGCACCACCGCTGCTGGCTGGACTGGAAGAGACGACATTTCCTTTCCATTCAGGAGCCAGTAGGTCATCCCATGTTTTGGGAGGCAAAGTACCCGGCATTTCTTGTTCCAGCATTTCAGTGTTTAATACCAATCCTAATAATCCCAGATACCAGCCAAAATATTGGCCTTCAGGATCGATGAATTGAGATGGTATAGCTTTAGCATTCTCAGGAGAAATCTTAGCCAACAATCCATCTTTTGCTAAATCTCCATGGACATCTACTGAACCCCCGATGAATACATCCGCTTGAGGACGATCCTTTTCAGCCCTGACTCTGACAGCCATTTCACCAGCGCCACCAAGGATCCATTCCACATCAATACCAGTTTCATTTTTAAATTCACTGGCAATAGCTTCCAGTGTCGGAGAATCCAGAGCAGCATACACTAATACTTTGTCAGCTGCATAGATCGAAATATTAAACAGGCAAATAAACATACCTATTAACAGAATAACAAAAAAGTATTTCTTCATATCATAACCTCCATCCATTTTAATAAATTCTTAATTTCTATTCCTTTTATTATATTTTTCTCTTACCACTCCCCTCTTTTCTCATATCTTTTCTCATATGGAATAAATTGCTTTATAAAAAACCTTTCGGCAAGTAAATTAAGAATCCCCCGGATCAGCAGAATTCATCCTTTTAGAAAAAAGATATTGGTCTTGATATGCGACATCTGTTGCTAAAATATTTTTTGGCAAAATAGATGTTTCAATTGCGACTTTACGATTAATTACATCTAATTTCATTAAAATTATAGCATAAAAAAATAATTAGCATGTAAATATAATTATCAATTACATTCCAATTGAAATTCCAGGTCTTCCATTTCTGGAAAAAGATACTCATTCCCTTTGGTTGTAACTCGAAAATATGAAACCTTAATGGTACCGGGAAAGGTAATATCCGTAATAGCTATGCCTCCCTCAGGAAAATTCTTATCTTGACTATCATGTAACGGAGGATTTATACCGAATATTTTGCCGGAAATAGATTTTTTCAGCAATTGATGAATATGCCCTTGAAATACGCCTATAACCTTAGGATTTCTTAAGATACAGCTTTGTACTTCATGAAAATTATTTACGATGGCCTCATTCGGATGAAGAGAAAAATAGGCGTGTTCGGAAATGTCAATAGCAAAAATAGGGTGATGTGAAAAGATTAAAACTGGAGAATTATTTTCAGTCAATACCTTGCACATCCAGTCAATTTGCCTTCTGGATACAAAAGCCGATTGACCATCATTAGAATCCAAAATCAGCAAAAGAAAATCCTTTAATTTAGCGATTTCATATGAATTCTTCTTTTTTAAAATACTATTCAACATGCTTTTGTTGACATAGAAAAGATCATGGTTTCCGTAAAGATAAAAAACTTTCATATTAAAGTGTTCGAGTTCTTGACGAATAATCATTGTTAATTCCTCGTCTTCTAAACATGAAGTTCCCTCTATACGGTCACCTAAATCTATCACTGCATCCACTTGCCTGCTGATAAAGAATTCCATTATTTGTTGAATTAGCTTACGTTGCATAAACCATTTATTTTTTCTGGCATGCAGATCACTAATCATTCCCAGTTTAAGATTCATTGGCAGGCTCCCTCTTTAAATAATTCATTTGCTAACTAATTCTGCTATTTTCTTGGCTGCTTGAAAAGGGGTAATATCGCTAACATCGATTTTCGATGTATCCATGTTTTTATATAATCCAATTCTCTTGATGCTTCTTTCCAGGACATCAAGCGTCCTTTGATGTCGTGCAATATCCTTCATTAATCTTTTACTCAAGGCTGCTTCTGTCAGTGTTAAGGTAAAAATGTATGTTTTGATGTTTTCTAAATTCAGATGTTTAAGAATTTCACTGATAATCTCTTCCTGATGCATTACCCAGCAGAATATGATGTATTTATATTCTGAACAATTGATGAAACTGTTGAGCATAAAGCAGATGTTTTTCAGCACAATCTGCCTGGTTTCCTCATTGACGATAAACGGGTTCATGTTCCAACACCAGTCTCCGTCTAAAAAGACACCCGGCTGGAGCAATTGAAGAAGTTCCTGACTGATCGTTGTTTTTCCTGCCCCCATTGTTCCGTTTAATAGAATTAGCTTTTTCATATTTACCTGCTCAGATGACAGTTTCTGTATATCAGTACCTCACCCTGGCACATACAAATGGTGCTCTTATTTTTAATCTTACTGATATTTTTTTTCTCGGGAACAATCTGCTATAGCAATAAATATTTTACACTTGATGGTCTATCCATCGCAACTAAAACTTATTGACCATTGCAGGGTACACAGGGGGTCAGGCTTCACAAGTTCACATGTTTTTCAATTTCTCTACTCGAATTTATGATAAAATCATTTTCTTGATATCTCCCGGCTAATACATTGCTTACCGCTGAAGTTCCGATCCCAAGTAAACTGGCTATTTCCTTATTGGGTAAATCTGTATATTTTTTTAGCGTAGTAATATATAGCTTTCTAATATCTGATCTTGTCTTGCTTTTTGCATTGCCTCTTATCTTCTCTATTTCTATTTTAGTGACTTCTGTAATGATCTTAATTAGGGTATCACTTGCTACTTTAGGGCTTTTTTTAGTATTTTTTGGTTCTTCTATTTCATCTTCTTCTTTCTTCATTGATTCAATTACTTTTGTCTCTAACTCATCCATAAAAGCCAGATATCTTTTGAGGGCTTTTCCCCTGTGGATGTCGAACAAACTTAAGGGGAAATGTACATCTGCAAGTTGGGGATTGCCAAGATACTCCTGATGACTACTCCATTGGTAATTGAGGGCATCAACTAAATGTGCACGGACTGGATTCTGGTGGATATAACGAATCAATGACAGTAAATAGATATCTTTAGCACATAGGAAGGCTTTATATCTTTGTTCAAATACATGGCCGGTAGTGTTATTTATTCTATTATATTTTTGGGTAAAGACCTGTTGGATACCTTGCATGATTTTTGACAAGGGAATATCTGTCACCTTTATCAGCAAATGAGCATGATTATCCATGATGCAATAGGCATATAATTTGAAATGATATCTTTTTTTATATTTTAAGACAATTTTTTTATAGTTTTCCTTATCTTCCTTGTTTCTAAAGATATGGGAACGATTATTCCCCCGAACAAGGACATGATAAAGTGCACCATCATAATGAATCCTTGGTTTTCTGGCCATGATCTTCACCTGTCTTAATTTTTCTCAGTATAGCATTATGTTGTGAACTTGTGAAGCCTGACCCCTTCTATTGCTATTGCCTTCTATTGAAAAATAGCTGTTAAAGGAATCATCCCCGTAATATAGTTAAGGAATATATAAGCCCGATTCCACTGGAATAAGTAAACTTATTTGCGGTATAAAGGTCAATACAATTAAAGCTATAATAGCCGCTAACAGATAAGGTAAAATCTCTCTGGCTATCTCATCCAGAGTGCTTTTTGTTAAATTAGCGGCAACATAAAGGTTTACTGCTACTGGTGGAGTAATTTGCCCAATGGCTAGGGCAATAACAAAGATAATTCCAAAAAAGAGTGGATCAATCTGGTAATGAACCAAGATAGGCATAAAAATGGGCATAAAGACATAAATAATGGAAATGGCATCCAAAAACATTCCGGCAATAAGAATGGCACCATTAGCCAATAGGAGGACAACTATGGGGCTTTTGGCAACCTGGATAATTGTTTCGGCAATAGTGTCAATAACACCTAAAACCATAGAAGCAATAGAAAATTGAGTGGCAAAAGCAACTACGAACATAACAACAGAAGACATTATCACCGAATCAACCAGGGTCTGGTATAAACCTTTTAAATCTAGAGTATGATAAATAAAGACACCTACAAAAATACTGTAAAAAACAGCAAATACCGCTGCTTCAGTAGGAGTAGCAATGCCTGCATAAATTCCACCAAGTATAATCACTGGAGCTATTAATGCCCAGATAGTCTCTTTAAAGGTTTGCCATATTTCTCTGGTAGAGCCTCGTTCACAAATTCCTCGATAACCTCTTTTTCGAGAGATAAAATAAGCGGCAATAATAAGAAAAACACCTACAAAGATTCCCGGAATAATCCCCCCCAAAAAGAGTGCACCTACTGAAACATCTGTCACATTACCATAAATAATAAAGGCAATACTGGGTGGGATGACAATAGCCAGACCACTGGCAGCAGCAATGGTGGCGCCAGAAAAACTCTTATCGTAATTTTGATTAATCATTGCTGGGATCATGGTTAATCCAACCGCTGCCGTAGTAGCGGGTCCCGATCCTGACACTGCTCCCCAGAACATACAGGTTAAAATACCCGCTATAGCCAGTCCTCCTGCAGTTTTTCCCACTATGATAGTAGCCAGATCAGAAATTTTTTGTGCCAATTTTGCCTTGGACATCAAGCTACCGGCCAGAACAAAGAAAGGTATCGCTATGAGAGGAAATTTTGCTATTCCAGCCGAATAATTCCGTGAAATCAGCGTTACTCCAATATCAAATTGCCAGATAGCAAAGACAGAGGCAAAACCAATAGCGGTGCCAATAGGAACACCAATTAATAAAAGTAAGAAAAAAATTCCAAAGAGGATTGCTATTTCCATTATTTTATTTCCCCCTCTATTCGCTGAAATTCTTTGAATATTCCCTTGATAATATTTTTAAAAATAAATAAAGAAAATATAGGTATTCCTATAGTATAAATCCATTGGGGTATTCTTAATGCTTCGCTTTCCATATGAAAAATGGTTATATCCATATAAATTTCTCTTAAAGCATAGTAATCTACTATGAGAAACAGTAAGATAGCCATAAAGGCGGAAATAACTGCGGCAATTTTTCTGGGAACCTTAGGTAGTTTTTCATAGATGGTAGTCATACCTAAATGGGCGCCTCTTTCAAAGGCAATTGCAATTCCCAGGGTAGTCATCCAGACAAAAAAATGAATGGCAATTTCCTCAGTAAAGGCAAAGGAGAGGTGAAAAAACCACCGGCTTAAAACATTAACAAAGGCAATAGAAGCCATAATAAACAATAAAATTGCCGAAATAAATTCCTCAGGCACAATTTTCTTCTTTTTCATAGTGTAACCCCTTAATATTTTAAAGTATAAGGGGGATAGATGTGGGTATCCCCCTTATTATTATATAATCAAGGCAATCTTATTGATTCATGTCTGATTTTGCTGCTTCCACTAAATCTTTACCAATTATTTCAACCCATTTATCTGTAACATCTTTAGTTGCCTCAATAAAATCACTCAATTGTTCAGGTGTTAGATTCACTACTTCTGCTCCCTGACTCTCCATATAGACAGCCTGATCAACTATTTCCGGTACCTCTCCAAATTTTTCTTTCAGTATGTTAATGGACCTTTCTCCATCAAAACCTCTTCTGGCATAAGCCTTTTCCCATTCAGCAGCATCTCTAGCGGCTTCTTTTACTGCTAATTTTATTACATCCGGGAAAGAATCCCATACTCTCTTATTAACACAAAATATTAACGGATCAGCCAGATAATTCCAGTTGGTTACATACTTATGATATTCCCAGATTCTTACCGGTAATAATACACCATAGGGATTCTCCTGTCCATCCACTGCTCCCTGCTGGAAACCAGTTACCGCGTCAGCCCAATTCATATGAATGGGATCGGCACCCAATGCTCTAAATATATCATCATAGATTGCTGTCGGGCAAACACGAATCCTTAAACCTTTCAAATCTGCCGGAGCACTTATTGGTCTTACATTATTGGTTACCTGACGGAATCCATTTTCTCCCCAGGCTAAGGCAATAACCTGCATCTTTTCCATTTCCTCAAATATCATCTGACCGCTTTTCCCATTCTCTATTCTGTCCAGATTTTCTAAAGTATTGATAAAAAAGGGAAGGGAAAATAGATTATGTGATTTTACTACTGATGAAGAATTGATTGTTGATTCAACCGCGAAATCAATACTTCCTTCAGCAACTGCCTGGAGCCAATTCATCTGTTTACCAGCCAGCAGCTGGCTATTCCAATAAGGTTTAACAACAATTTTCCCATTAGTTTTTTCTGCCATCAAATCAGCCCACCTCTGAGCACCCATTCCCCAACTGTATGTATTTCCTACATTAACAGTCATAGTATATTCTTTCTTAGGTGTGAATTCAGCAGCCCAAGAAATAGATATACCAGCAATTATGATAACCAGAACAAGTATACTTAGTACTATTGATTTTTTCATTTCAAATTTCCTCCTCATCTTTAATAATAATCGAAATAATTAAATGCTTTTTCCTATATTATTATTGATTTTATTCTTCTTCAACACCTCCTTTTTATTCTAAATTAGGTATTTCAATGTATTGTGCAATTTTATCTAAAAAACGTGCTGCATCTGCACCATCAATCACTCTATGATCGTAAGAAAGGGAAAGATATGCCATTTCCCTGATAGCTATTTTATCATCCTCCATAATACAGGGCTTTTTTAATATTCTACCCACACCCAGAATAGCTACCTCTGGAGGATTCAAAATGGGAGTGAAAAAATCTGTTCTCATCATCCCCAGATTAGTAATTGTGAAGGTAGAATCCTTAATATCTCTTTCGCTAATAGCGCCACTCCTGGACTTGTCTACTAATTCTTTTAATTGCTCATTTATGGTTTTTAATTTTAATTTATCTGCCTCCCTGATTACCGGTACCATCAATCCCTTATCTGTATCTACAGCAATACCTATATTAATATTCTTAAACAATATATATTCTTTCTTTTCAGTATTAAAATGAGCATTAAATTTATTTAATTCCTTTAATACTCGAGCCAGGATAAAGATTAAACCAGAAGTTACACTTACCTTCTGTTCTTTGCTAATTTTTTTCAATTCAGTAAAATCAATTTCTGTGACATTAGTTAAAGTAATGGCGTCATGGAAAGATTTAGACAACCTTTCCATGATGGTCCTTCTTAAACCCGAAAGTTTTTCTATGTTAAGTTCTTCCTCTTTGGAAGCAAAAGAAAGGAAATTAAGTATATCACATTTTTCTATTCTGCCATCTGGCCCTGTACCCTTAATCCTGGAAAGGTCAAGATTCTTTTCCTGAGCTATTTTTCTAGCCAGAGGAGAAGCCTTTCTACGTCTTCCCCTATCTGTATCCGGAGAGGCAATTTTAGTAGAAGAAATTTCTTCTTTTTCCAATTCCACAACTGATTTTTTTGGTTCTTCTTTTGCCTGGTATTCTTTTAATTTTTCTCCTTCTTCACCTATCAGGGCAATTACAGTACCTACTTTTATTTCTTCTTGTTCCTGAAATATTATTTTTAGAAGAATACCTGAAACAGGGGAAGCAACCTCATTGGTTATCTTTTCAGAGGAAACTTCAAGAAGTGGCTCCCCTTCTTTAACCATATCCCCCTCTTTTTTGAACCATTTTTCGATAAAACCGGATTCCATAGTTAATCCAAACTTAGGCATTTTAATTTCGTACATTTTGCCTTACCTACCTTAAAATCTGCTTTACTGCTGTTATTACATCTTTATAATTAGGTGTAACAAAATCCTGAAGATTTGCGGCAAAAGGCATAGGGACATTTTTTGCTCCCACCCGTATAATGGGGGCATCTAAATAATCAAATGCCTCTTCTTGTACTACACTAGTAATTTCTGCTCCCCATCCGGCTCTTTTCCAGGTCTCATGAGCTACGATGAGATGATTAGTCTTTTTTACAGATTCAATAACTGTCTTTCTATCCCAGGGAACCAGGGTTCTTAAATCTATTATTTCTGCACTCATACCCTCTTTTTTTAGCTCCTCTGCTGCTTTTAGAGATTCGTGTACCATACGAGAGATGGTTACCACTGTAACATCATTTCCCTCTCTTTTAACTTCTGCTATTCCAAGGGGAATAGTATAATCTTCTTCGGGGACAGGTCCCCTCATTCTATAAAGCATTTTGTGTTCAAAACAGATAACCGGATCATCCTCCTGTAAAGCTTTTTTTATAAGCCCTTTTACATCATAAGGAGTAGAAGGGATGACTACCTTAATTCCTGGAACATGCATAAATATAGTCTCTATGCATTCTGAATGCTGAGCTGCCGCAGAATTAGAGATACCATCGGGACCCCTCAACAATAAACGAAGTTTTCCCTGACCACCGGTCATATATCTAATCTTTTCAATTTGAAGAGTTATAGATTGAATACCAGTAAATAGAAAATCAGCAAAATGAAATTCTACAATCGGTCTCATTCCTACTAAAGCAGCACCCAATGCGGAACCATAAATAACCTCTTCAGAAATGGGGGTGTCAAATATTCTGTCTGGAAATTTTCCCAGCAGGGATTTATAAGCACCAAATATACCTCCTTGTCTGGCTATATCTTCGCCATAAGTAAAAATAGCAGGATCTTTTTCCATTTCTTCTAAGATAGCTTCTCCTAGAGCTTCTGCAAAGGTTATTTCTCTCATCTTTACCTCCTTTTAATAATCATATCCTGAATCATGGATAAAAAGATCGGTTAAAGCATCTTTACCATCAGGGATTGGGCTTTCTTTTGCAAATATAACCGCCTCTTTAATTTTTTTCTGGGCACTTTCCCATATGTTTTTCTTTTCAGTACTGTTCAGTATTTTTTCTCTTTCTAATCTTTTCTCAAATTTTTTGATGGGTTCATTCAACCAGAACTCCACAACTTCCTTTTTATTTCTATATAGTTCGGGGTCCCCCACAAAATGTCCTTTTATCCGATAGGTTTTAGCTTCGATTAAAGATGGGCCACCGCCATCTCTGGCTCTTTTCACCATTTCCCGGGTAGCTTCATAAACAGCTATTACATCATTCCCGTCTATAGTTATTCCTGGTATTCCATATGCCACTGCTCGGTCAGAAATATTCTCTATGGCAGTGGTTGCTTGGGTAGAGGCGGTAGAAGCATACTTATTGTTTTCTAAGACAAAAATTACTGGCAGTTTATAAATAGAGGCAAAATTCAAGCTTTCATGGAAAGCACCGGTATTAGATGCTCCATCGCCAAAGAAGGCTACTACTATTTGGTTACTTTTTTTCATCTTTATTCCTAATCCAGCGCCAACAGCAATAGGAAGTCCGCCCCCTACTACTCCATTTGCCCCCAAAACACCAAGAGAAAAGTCTGCTATATGCATCGAACCACCTTTGCCTTTACAATAGCCTGTTTCTTTGCCGTAGAGTTCTGCCATCATCCTATTGATATCTGCTCCCTTAGCAATCATATGTCCATGCCCACGATGGGTACTGGTAATAAAATCATCTTTTCGGAGATTTGCCATAACTCCCGTAGCAATGGCTTCTTCGCCAATATAAAGATGGAGAAATCCAGGGAGTTCTCCTTCCAGGAATAATTTTTCCGCCATTAATTCAAAATTTCTAATTAGTACCATTGTGGTATAAAGATTTAATAAAAAATCATTGGAATTTTCCATAAAAATTAGCCTCCAGATTTTTTATTGGCATTTTATTATTTAATTCTTTGATAGATTTTAAATAAGCAATTTTTGTGCCATAATTAATCAATTATAAAAAGACTATTTTATAAGGAGTTTAAGATAAAAATGTGGTAAAGGTGTAAAAGTACCCGGCTTTTTTACACTTAATATGTAAAATATCTTTACAATCCCAGTAGTTAGTAAAAAAGTAGGGATTGATTTTAAGATTCTCTCTTAATATTCCATTTTTTTATATGATGGTAAATAGTAGGTCTGGATATTCCTAAAATTTTTGATGTTCTGGAAATATTCCACTTAGTATTGTGAAGGGTCTTAACTAAAGAATCTCTTTTAAACTGGTCTATAGATTTATACAGGGAATCATTTTTTAATATAACTTCTGGTAGGTGAAATCTATTTAATTCATTGCTGTCACTGAGAGTTAATGCCCTTTCGATGATGTTTTCCAGTTCTCTAACGTTCCCCGGAAAACTATAGTTGAGCAGGGGCTTATAAAATGAATCATCAATCTTTATTATGTTTTTTTGCAATTTTTGAGAGAATTTTTCTATAAAATATTTTGTTAATAGAAGAATATCTTCATTTCTTTCCCTTAAGGCAGGAATATTGTTTTGAATTACATTTAGTCTATGAAATAAATCTACTCTGAAATTTCCATTATCCACTTCTCGTGATAAATCTTTATTCGAGGCAGCAATCACTCGAACATCTACCGGGATAGGCCTGGCTCCGCTAATCCTGGTAACACTTTTTTCTTGCAGAACCCTTAATAATTTTACCTGAAGGTCTAAAGGGAGTTCACCAATTTCATCCAGGAAAATAGTGCCCCCATTAGCTAATTCGAACTTACCAGGTCTTCCCCTTTTATCAGCACCGGTAAAGCTTCCTGGTTCATAACCAAAAAACTCACTTTCTGCTAATTCTCGCGGTATTGCTCCACAGTTTATTACCACAAATGGTCCTGCTCTTCTCAAACCCTCATAATGTATTGCCTGAGCAAACATTTCCTTTCCGGTACCAGTTTCTCCTAAAATTAAGACATTGGAATTAGATTTGGCAGCAATTTCGGCAATCCTGATAGCTTCTTTTAATTTAGTACTATTACCTATGATATCGGCAAAACTAAACTTTGCTTGAGCTCCTATATAGGAAGTCACAAATTTCCTCACCCTGGTTATTTCTCTAAAGAAGTCTACCACTCCTGCAAATTGCCCTTCTTCATCTCTTACTACTACCGCACTCTTTACAAAATGTAGCGTCCCCATAAGAGGGCTATTTATAATAAACTCGCGGTCAGTATATCCCTTATGGGTGTCATAGACAGATAAAATAACCGGGTCAAAATCTACAATATCTCCTACAAATTCCCCCAGTGATCTTCTGGGATTGACACGCAAAATTTCCCCTGCTTTATCATTCATATACAAGATTTTTGCTTCTTTATCCAGGCAGAGAATACCATCTTTCATTCCTTCGCTTATTATGTCCAGGTATTTCTTAGATAGTTTTAAATTTTCTGATATTTCCATCCAGGTTATTTCTTTTTCTATAGCCTGGGAAAGAGAAGATACGATTCCCAGGGCATAATCTGGGTAATCATCTACCTTTGAGGAAAAAGCAATAACACCACGAATATTTCCAGAAGCAGTATGAATGGGGGAAGCAGCACAAGCCCAATCTTTCAATTCCGGGAAGGTATGATCTGGTCCAATATATTCTATATCGTGATTATTTTTCAGAGAAAAGCTTACTGCAGTCTTACCAAATACTTCTTCTTTTACTACACATCCTTCAGTAAAAATCCCCTTTTCTCTACCCAGGCAGATTACCTTTAGCAGCACCTGATCAGCATCCAAAAAAGAGATTAAGAAATTTTTCTTTTTTATTTTAGAAAAAAACTTATCTATAAAAGAATCTATTAAAGATAAATATACCTCATTTAATTCTCTTCTCTTATTGAGTTCTGCCGGAGATATATGGATCATTTCTAAATCTCTTAAACCTTTGATATTTTGTATTTTTGTTTTTTGAAATGCCTATTTTATCTCTATAAGTAAATCAACATTGTTAAATCTTTTTACATCTTTATCTTCTATTTTAAGTAAATGTTGAAAATTAATCAATATTTTTTCCTTTACCTCATCTATGGATAGAGGAAGGCCGCAGGAAAGATTGGTCACCTCACTTCTTTTACTCTTAATAGGAATTCTTATATTTTCAGGATAATTTTCTTCCCATTTTATTACTTTTCTTAATTGTCCCAGGTCAGCATTCACTAGAAGAGAGGCATGATAGAAAAAGTTGTTATTCTTAATAGCAACTGCAGAGCCTAAAACTTTTTTCCCATCTAAAAAGATGGAATTCCTTTCTTTTATTTCCATACTCTTATGGAAAAAAAGAAGACCTTCCAAAATAACGTTGGTAATCCCGCCAGTTTCCTCCAGAAAATACTTAGAAAATAGAATCTTATCTTTGCTTTTACATAAGGTTATATTCAAATTTCCCCGGTCATGGTATACTGTTCCCCCTCCCGTAAATCTCCTGAAGAGCGATATTTTATTTTTTGTTACATAATCAAGATTTAACTCGTATTCTTCTTTTTGGAATTTACCAATCACTGCACAGGGATTATTTTGCCAGAATCTTAGGATGAGGGCATCAGTAAGATATATATTTAAAATCTTTTTTTCTATCTGAAAATTTATTTCGGGTTCAAAATTGGGAATATCTATTAGAATCAGTCTCATCTTGGCTCTAATTCTTTACATTTGGTTCATAGTTTAAGAACACCATGATGTATATTGTCTCCCAGGATATCAATAGTAGGATAGTCTGGCACTAAAAGTATTTTGATGACAAAGATAGGCAGCAGACTATACCATGAATTATAACAAATTACCTTTTAATAGGAAAGTTTTTATATCTTATACCTTTCCTTTATTTTGCTCTTGGACGAAATAATGTAACTGTTTGGTTCTTTAATTTATTTAATCTACTACACTATACCTTAGCCTTTGCCTTTGCCTTAGCCTTTGTCAGTAGTAGCGGCAAAATTAGTTGGATTTTTCCGGACTAATATCTTTTAACTTGGAATACTATCGGCAAACTATTTTTCTTACCCTCTGAAAATAATTTTCAATCCACTTCACCTGGAGCTAATAGCTTTCCGGTCATATCCCGCTCTACAGCAGTCATTCTCTATTCTCATATTACAGAAATGATTGTTATTTCTGAATCAATACGGAACATTTGTTCTTGAAATCTTATTTTAATAATCCAATCTTATCTCTAAGTGCATTGTTTAAGAAAGAGGAGGGATCTGTTTCTTTCATTTTCTCCAGACAGGTTAAAGCCTGATTTTTATTTTTTTGCTCCACAAATAAGCCAGCCAGATAGGATTCACCAAAAGCTTTCTTGTCAAATTCCTCTAACATCAGATAAGCATTTCCTCGATTATAATATGCCCAGGCGTATTTGGGATCATTTTCTATTGCCCTGCTATAATCAATTATAGCTTTCAGGTATTCTTCTAATCTATAAAAAGCATTTCCTCGATTCACATAATATATAGAACTAGCAGAATCTAATTTTATTGCTTTAGTATAATCACTCAGTAATTTTCGGTACTCTCCCAGCAGGTAATAAGAATAACCACGTCTATTATAAATAGAGGGATCATTGGGTTTTAATTCTATAGCCTTGGTATAATCATCCATTGCTAGCCGATATTTACCCAAATTATAATAGGCTATTGCACGATTAACATAAGCATCGACATATTTAGAATCAAGCTCTATTGCCTTACTATAAAATTCTATTTTTAATTTTTGGTCATTATCCTTTTTAGCTTTGTTAAACCATTCTTCGGCAGTTTCTGGTTCTGAAGCAAAAATTGGACAGGAACAATAAATTAAAGTAGCAAGTAGTATTATTCTTGTTAAAAAATAGAAATACTTTTCCCTCTTAATATTCATGCTTCATAAGCTCCTTTTCTTATCGTCGTCAAAATAGATTCTTACTCAACTTTTTAAAAATACTCCTACTCTCTTACTCAAAGAAATGATTTTGTCATGTGCAGCAAAATTGTGGATAAAGACTGATCTCCAAAAATTTTGTTAAGATTTATTTCTATCAGTCATATTCATATGATTTTATTATAAATCGCCTGTATTTGCATTCTGAAAAATGATAATATTTCCCTATTCTTCACAGCTGTCTTTCTGAAGCTGTTTCTTCCTCAAAAAAAGTTATTAATTTAAGAGGATTTGCTTTTACCATTAATAAGAGCTTTCTAAATTCTGGCAAAAAGAATCATATACTGATGTCCATATTTTTTCTCACATTTTGGACAATAGGCATAATGGATATAGTATTCATCATCGGTTGGGGCCTTTTTTCCTTCTTTTTCCAAGTACATATTCATATCTTTTACAAATTTGGGGATGGCATTATACGGTCCGTCATATACTTTGGCCATGAAAGTTCCGGGAATGCTAACATTATTTGCACCCGAGACATCTCCGGTGACAGAAATATAAATGTTTGATTTAAAGGCACTCGGATCTTGAAACAAAACTAGAACTTCATCCATTTTTGCATCTATCTTGTTGGCGCTTGTGGCCAGATTCATCATCCTGGTTATCTTTTGGCTAATCATGGGAGGAAAGGGAGTATGAAAAAGGGTAGGAATTGTCTCTTTAATAAAATGTTTGCCTTCCCAGTTAAATGTTTTTTTATCCCATTTTTCAGGATGAAACTCAGGACAACATTCTTTATCCTCGTTAGTCATTTTTTGACCTCCTAATAACTAAAATATTTCACTAACTGAACCAAATATTTAATTATTTTTAGTTATATTATATCACTAAAAACAATTCTCTTCGTTCTTTTTTTATAGGTAGTTTAACAATATCTCCCGGTTACTTTATCGATTTTATCCCTAATATCGTTTCTAATTCCTAAAATGGGAGATAAAATATGAATTCTTTTCCCAAAAACTAAACAAGTTTTAGACCTACAAACAATCCTCCAGCTATTTGTTATTATTTGGGCATAAAGAAAGTGATATTGCTATCCTGATTGATTAGATTATTCTGAGGTTGAATGTTATTTTACCATGATAGATGCCAATACTTCTACGGGGAGAAGGGATGCGGTTGAGATAACTGTAGACTTAGAATATGGTATTTTAAATTTATCTTTCTTTTGAATTATTTTCTATGGTTACCTAAATACCATGTGGTCTGTATTTAAGCATAGAGAGAGAAGATTAATTTTTCGCAATAAGCCTTCTCTGGACCAAATCTTTAATATATCTTCTTTTTGTTACGTGTTGCTACATCAAATACTACTGCTGCTACTAAAACCAGTGCTCGGACAACATACTGATAGGATATATCAATACCCATCAGGTTCATACCGCTGGTTAAGGACATCATGACAAAGGCACCTACAATAGACCCGGTAACCTTTCCAATCCCACCGGAGGGCGAAGCACCTCCAACAAAAGCAGCTGCTATTGCATCCATCTCAAATAACATTCCTGCTGTTGTGGTTGCTGATTTAAAACGTGAAG
>JAQUNC010000010.1 GCA_028717805.1 Atribacterota bacterium | reverse complement strand
GGGCAGGCCATGCTTTTATTATCATCATGGGAAATGCATTTCCTATTAATGTTCTAAATGCTATCAAACAATGTCCAGAAGTCTGTAATATATTCTGTGCTACAGCCAATCCTGTAGAGGTTATAGTTGTGGAAACAGAGCTTGGGCGGGGTATCCTGGGAGTTATTGATGGTTTTGCCCCTAAGGGAATTGAAAAAGGGGAAGATGTAGAAAAAAGAAAAATATTTTTAAGAACCATTAATTATAAGTTATAGCAAACCTGGTGTTATTACCAGTATTTTCGGTCAATACCAATAATAATTTAGTTGTTTCTTTCTAAAAGAGTGTACTGTGAGAAGGATATATATTTTTAATAATAAGCTCATAAAGGATAAAATTATATACCTTGAGCCCAATAACTACACTATACGATAATACATGGTATAGGGTATACATCATACTAAAAACCAAAAACTATATACCATATACTAAATACTAACTAATAACTACTAAATGGCAATTATGCAGGAAAGGCCATGTTCAGTGATTAAGGTTACCCATTTAAAAAAGGTATTTTTTGATAAAAAAAGAGGCAAAATTACGGCAGTCAATAATGTCAATTTTCATTGCCGTAGGGGTCAAATATTCGGGTTGTTAGGACCAAATGGAGCGGGTAAGACTACCACATTGCGTATTCTGGCTACTATGATGAAGCCAACCGCTGGAGAGGTTCTAGTTAATGGCTATCATGTGGTGAAGGAAGCTCACCAAGTTAGACAGAGTATTGGTTTTCTTTCCGGGGAAACCGGATTATATGATCGTTTTACACCCTGGGAGACCATCCTGTTTTTTGGTAGAATTAATGGTTTGGCAGAACAGGAAATTAGGACCAGCATGAATGAAATATTTCAAATTCTGGATATGAAAAGTTTTCAGGATGTCAGGGTTGATAAACTATCAACAGGTATGAAGCAGAAGCTATCAATTGCCCGTGCTATTATTCATAATCCCCCGGTTTTAATTTTTGATGAGCCCACAGTAGGTCTGGATGTAATAACAGCCAGGGTAGTTATAAATTATATCAAAGAATTTAGAAATCAGGGCAAGTGTATTATCTTTTCGACTCATCAAATGCCAGAGGCAGAGAAATTATGTGATGAAATTGCCATTATTCATAAAGGAGAAATCCTTTCTGCAGGTACCTTAGCAGATTTACAACAAAAGTTTCGGGAAAAGGATTTGGAAGAGATATTTTTTAAATTGGTGAAAGTTAAGATAGAGGAAAGTGCATGAACTGGAAGAATGTTCATTTAGTTTATAAAAAAGAAATACAGGGTGCCATCCGTGACCGCAGAACTTTAATCAGTATGATAGTTATACCTCTTATCTTTTATCCTCTTCTTTTCCTGGGAATTGGTTATTTTACAGTAATAGGACAGAAAAGTACGGAAAATTTGCCTTCCCAAATTAACATAACAGGAGCGGGGAATTCGCCGCAACTGGTAGAGATATTACAGAAAGATAAGAATATAAAGATAATTCAGTCTGAGGAAAATCCAGAGAACGAGCTACTGGGAGGCAAGGTTCACTTAACAATACATATTCCTGAAGTTATTGAAACAGATTATTCGGAGAAAGATAGTATTAACTCAATCTCTATTATAATGAAGTATGATTCTACAACACAGCGTTCCCAGTTAGCAAGAAAGAGAGTAACCGTTCTAATTGATTACTATCGGCAGCAAATTATGCAAGCAAGATTGAAGCAAATTGGTTTTGATGCTGATTTTCTACAGCCATTTCAGGAACAATGGCTGGATTTGGCTCCAGAGGAAAGAAAAGTTGGCTCTATGCTGGGATCAATACTACCTTATATTATTATCATACTTATTTTTATTGGAGCTATGCATTCAGCTGTAGATATTACTGCCGGTGAGAAAGAAAGAGGGACTCTGGCAACTTTACTGGTGAGCCAAATCAGCCGTTTGGAAATTGTATTAGGAAAATATTTTACTGTCATGTCTATTTCAGCAGTAAGTATGATTCTGGGATTAACAGGGCTCAGTATTGCTTTTCTAACTCCAGCTTATATGCTAGGAGAAGTTTCAATAATAAGGGTACCTTTTTCTTTTTCCTTGTTTTTCCTTTTTTTGCTTATTTTAACTCCCCTGGTAGGATTAGCGAGTGCCATACTCATATTGATTGGTATATTTGCCCGAAATAGTAGAGAGGCTTCTACTTATGTAACTCCGATTTATATGATAGCAATTTTTTTGGGCATGATTTCTTTAAGCCAGGGGATAGAATTAGCTAAACAACTATTTTTCATTCCCATTTTGAACAATAGTTTTGTCTTTAAGGAATTATTAATGGGTACTGTTAATTGGACTCATATATCAGCTACCCTGATAAGCAACATTAGTATTGCTTTGCTTGCCCTGGCAGCAGCAACAAATATGTTTCATAGGGAAAACGTTTTATTTCGAAGTTAAAGAAGTATAGAGTAATGGAATATTCCGAGCAGAATATAAAGAATAAAAAGGAGAACTACTTTGATATAGCAGTATTAGGTGGTGGCCCTGCAGGTATGATAGCTGCTGGTCGGGCGGCTGAACTGGGAATCAGAGTAGTCCTGCTGGAAAGAAATGACTCTTTAGGGAAGAAATTGTTACTTACCGGTAAAGGTCGTTGTAATTTTACTCATTATGAATTTGATAAGGTGAAATTAGCTGAAAAATTTGGAAAAAATGGTCGGTTTTTATATAGTGCACTGGAACGTTTTGGAGTAAGCGAGGTATTAAATTTTTTTCAATCCCGGGGATTAATCTGGCAGGTAGAACGCGGTAATCGTATTTTTCCCAAAGAGGGAGATGCTCAAGATGTATTAAAGATTTTAACGGGGTATTTATCAGAGGGAAGAGTAAAGATTTATTATAATACCAGGATTAGTGCCATTGAGGTAGCCCAGGATAGTACAGGGATATGTAAAATAATCTTTACGGGAGGAGAAATATTTTCAGAAAAGATTATTCTTTGTACCGGTGGTAAATCCTATCCCCAAACCGGTTCTACTGGTGATGGTTATGGTTGGGCAGAAAAGTTGGGACATACCATAGTTAAACCCTTACCAGCATTAAATCCAGTGAAGACTTCCGAAATATGGGTAAAAGAGGTACAGGGGTTAACCTTAAAGAATATCTCTCTGCAATTATACCAGGATGGAAAGAAACATGATGAACGCTTTGGCGAATTGCTATTCACTCACTTTGGTATCAGTGGACCAATAGTGATGGATATGAGCAATAATATTGAACAGCATTTAAGAAAGGGGGAAGTCAAACTTTTGCTGGATTTAAAGCCTGCTCTGGATTTTAAAAAATTAGAAGAAAGGATACAAAGGGATTTTCAGGAATTTAAAGGTCGTATGTTTAAAAATTCGTTGCCTAAGCTACTTCCTGCTTCTTTAATACCAGTAATAATTCAATTATCTAACATAGAAGAAGACAAGAGAGTGGATTATATTACTAAATCAGAAAGAAAACGATTAGTGCATTTGTTAAAAGAGCTGGAATTGACACCTACTGAGTTACTGGGATTTCCCTGGGCTATGATTACCTGTGGAGGAGTTTCTTTAAGAGAAGTTGATCCTGGTACCATGGTTTCTAAAAAGGTTAAAAATCTCTATTTTGCAGGGGAAATTCTGGATTTAGATGGACCTTCAGGAGGATATAACCTGCAGGAATGCTGGAGTACTGGCTTTTTAGCAGGAGAAAGTGCAGCCAGGAGGAGCAAAGCAAATTGATAAAGAGAACCATATTATTTATTATTACCATTGTTATAGTTTTTAGTCTGGTATCTCCTATGATATCAGGTCAGTCGGTAATAGAACAGGATATTGAGCAATTCAATGCTTTTGCAGGAATTCTAATTCAAGACCTTTACAGCGGGCAAATACTGCTATCCCATAACCAGGATAAGCTTTTTACCCCGGCTTCTTTAGTAAAAATATTGACTTTACTGGCGGCATTAGAAGTTATAGGAGAGGAATATCGTTTTCCTACATTTTTTTATTTTTCCAGTACAAATCCCGGTGAAATACAGAGTAACCTCTATATTAAGGGGAGCGGAGATCCGACCAATTCTCCGGAAATGATAAGGGAAATTGCCCAAAATTTTGTAAATAAATACCGTATTGGTCAGATTAATGGTGATTTAATTCTGGATGATTTTTTCTTTCAGAAAGAAGAATTTTTAGGCAGGGGGTGGATGTGGGATGATCAGAATCCCCTGATAGGTGCCTTGGCTATTAAAGGATACAGTGCCAAAGAAAAATATATTTCCTATTATGATACCATGACCATGAACTGGGGAGAAATATTCTGCAGTGAATTATTACGATTGGGGATACAGATTAAGGGAGGAATTAAGATTGACCAGGTTAAAGAGGATGTTAGCATTAAGGCTATTCACTATTCTGATACCCTAGATAATATTTTAGTGCAAATGATGAAAATGAGTGATAATCAAAGCTCAGAAATTATTTTTCGTACTCTACCATTAATGGTTAATTCTGATCAGGCTTTTACTATAGAACAATCCATCACAGTGCTTTCAGAACTATTCTATGAGCTGTTTGGCATGCAATGGGGTGAAGATTACCTGATAGTTGATGGCTGTGGTCTCTCTGAATACAATCTACTGACACCTGCTCAGATAGTTGGATTTATTTCTTATCTTTATCAAAAATATGGTCGAGAGATTCTAAACTTTTTTGCCAGTACAGAAGAAAGAGGGACCATTAAAAATAGATTTTCCTTTCCTCTCTGGGCTAAAACAGGCAGTTTACCTTCTGCTTCTGGATTAGCCGGAATATTTCAGACTAAAAGTGGCCGGAATATTGTTTTTTGTTTGATGGAGAATAATTTTCGTGGCGAAAAGAATAATCCAAAATTGTGGGAAGACCAGATTATTAACTACATCTATGAAAAGTATTAGATTTTAAAATCTCAAGCATTGCCTGGGAAAATACTTACTTATAATAAAGCTATAAAGTTGCCCATAGCAATATCAAACAACCTGGTTGTTATTTTATATTTGCACTTTATTTGCTAATATGTTAGAAAATCTAAAATGGTAATAGTATTATCTTGTTTTCCATCCTAATAATTGAAAGGAGCAGAACATGATAGACAATGAAAAAAAGATTAAGCAATGGATTAGAATTCGTTCTTTTTTCTATCTTTTATTTATAATTCTTTATCTCATTCCTATTACTATTGTTTTTAGCAATGGATTTGCTAATGTTTTTCACTTTATTCGCCGCATAGCCGGCTTGACAGGGCTAACCTCTCTTTTTATAGCTATTCTCCTAAGTTTACTGGTGAAAGAAAGCAAAAAGATTTTTGGGGTATACTATTTAAGAATACATCACTTTTTTTCTATTGTTGGACTGATATTAATTAGCTTACATCCCGTGATTATGGCTATAGATTTTGGAACTACCAGCATATTTATTCCCCATTTTAATTCCTGGAATGGTTTTTTAACCAATGCCGGTCGCCCTGCCTTATACTTGATTTATATGGCAGTTATTGCTGCCCTCTTGAGAAAAAATATAGCAAAATACTGGAAATATATACACAGCTTGCTTTATCCTGCTTTTCTCCTGGCAGCAATTCATGGTATCTTATCAGGAAGTGATTTAGATAATTCAATAATGTATTTTCTGTTCATTGCTATGATTTCTGTGGTTAGCATAATCTTTTTCTATAAGAGATATCAAAATATGAAAAATGCCTAAATAAACTGCTTGTATCCTTAAGATTACAGATTAGCGATAACCATAAAATAGTAAGAACAGTTGATTTCTAATTATCTTGGGAAAGCACTAGATAAATATTCTGAAATATTTGCCCTAAAATATAGCAATAGAAGTGAGGATAACCGATGCTGACTTTTAAACCAATCTATTTACTCCTTATTGTGCCTGTACTTTTAGGATGGTTTGCTCAGTGGCGACTTAGACGAGTCTATTATTATTATCTACAAATACCTAATAAAAAAGGAAAGAAAGGAATTGAAGTTGCCCAGAATTTATTATCTTTTTATAGGCTAAACATCCCAATTTTACAGACCAATAAGCAGATGGTAAATTATTACAATCCCCAAAACAGAACGCTTAATTTCTGTAGAAAAATTGCCGAAACATCTTCGGTTACCTCCTTGGGTATTGTTGCTCATGAGGTAGAACACGTTGTACAGGAACACCAGGGATTCCAACTTATGAATTTAAGAAATAGAATGGCCAGAATTTTAGCTATAATGGGCCAATTAAGTCCTCTGGTTTTTGTATGGGGTATTTTTTTTAGAAATATATTCTTAATCTATACCGGATTATTTCTTCTGTTTGGTATGGTTGTCTTCGCTCTGGTATCTTTGCCGGTGGAATTAAATGCCAGTAATCGTGCCTTAAATTCCTTACAGGAGATTGGTCTGGCTGATCAGGAAGAGATTAAGATGGTAGCCATTGTCTTGCGACATGCTGCTTTTACCTATTTTATTGGAGCTGCTCAAAGAATAGGCACCTTCCTGTTTATTCTATTAATTCTGGCTATGCTCAATAGAAGGTGAGCAGATAAATATAAATTTCTACTTTACTTCAAAACCATTTATAGTAGAATCAAATAAGATTGTGTGTGAATGATTTTAGGTGAAAATACCAGAGAAGAAATATTTTTTAAAACACAATAGATGCTAACAAGTTAGTCCAGCAGATTTTGTTAGAAAATTAAAATATACTAAGGTGGGGTTAAAGGGTATTCAAGTGGGAAGAAATACTTTGAATATCCTATAAATAATAATTTAAAAGAAATAGAGAGGATTTTCATGCTAAAGGTTATTAAACGTAATAATACAGTACAATATTTTGACCAGAAAAAAATTATTAATGCTATTACCCAGGCTATGAGGGAAACAATCAAGGGAGTAGACGAACAGCTCTGTATTAATATTGCTCAAAAAATTGAACAGGACCTGAAAGGGAGTATAGAAAACGTAACAGTTGCCGATATTCAGGAGAGGGTAGAGACGGAATTAATGAACAGTGAGCGAAAAGATGTGGCCAAAGTATATATTTTATACCGGGAACAACGGGATAAGTTAAGGGAAATAACTAAAGAAAATCATAAATTATTAACTGATGAATTCATAAGTAAATATAAGCATCTTCCCAATCCTTTTCCCACTCAATTAGGACAATTTGTTTATTATCGTACTTACTCCAGATGGCTATCCTTAGAAAAGAGAAGAGAGTACTGGTGGGAAGCAGCGAGAAGAGCAGTGGAATTCAATTGTAATCTGGTTAAAACTACTCAACAAGAAGCTGAAGTCCTCTATGATAATATCTATCATCTAAGGCAATTTTTAGCCGGACGAACATTGTGGACTGGCGGTACGGAAGTTAGCTTAAAATATCCTATGTCTAATTTCAATTGTAGCTTTACGGTGTTAGACAAGTTCAGTGCTTTTCGGGATTTGTTTTATCTATTAATGATTGGTACGGGAGTGGGAGTTAGGGTTCTAAAATCAGATATCCAGAAATTACCGAAAGTAAGGACAAATATTAAAATAATTCATGAATCCTATTCACCGGTTCCCAAAGAAGAAAGAGAAGATCTAACCAGTGTTGCATTTCAAAAAGATACTGCACATATTATTATTGGCGATAGCAAGGAAGGATGGGTGCAGGCTTTAGAGATATATCTAAATATATTATCTCGCAAAGAATATCGACAGATTAATACCATTATTTTTAATTATGATCAGGTAAGGCCTAAGGGCGAAAAATTAAAGACTTTTGGGGGGACTGCCTCTGGCTATGAGAGCTTAGAGAGGATGTTTTTTAAAATAGATAGAATTATCAAGAATAATTGTTTTGGGCAGCTGAAAAAGTTAAAACCAGTCGATTGTATGGATATTGCCAATATCATTGGTCAGAACGTAGTGGTTGGTGGAGTAAGGCGGACCAGCGAAGTAATACTATTTGACTCTGATGATCAAGATATCTTAAATGCCAAAAACAATCTTTATGAGCAGATTGATGGTAAATGGATAAAAAATGAAGAGATTGATTATCGAGAAATGAGTAATAATAGTATTTTTTATACTGTTAAGCCTTCTCGTGAAAAGCTATCCTGGCATATCAAACAGATGCGATATAGCGGTGAACCAGGTTTTATGAATGCGGAAGCAGCGGCTCGGAGAAGACCAAATCTAGAAGGAGCAAATCCCTGTATGGAAGTATTGTTGGATAGGGAACAGATGTGTAATCTAACTACAGTAAATGTAATGGGATTTGTGAGAGAGGGAAAAGTGGATGAAAAGAAGCTATTGGAAGCCCAGCGTCTTTCAGTTCGAGCTGCATTCAGAATGACTTTTTTAGATCTGGAATTAGACAATTGGGATATCAAACAGAAAAGAGATAGATTAGTTGGTTGTAGTCTAACAGGATGGCAGGATATGGTGAATGCTACTAATATGCCTTCTGAAGAACAATCACATTTGCGTAAAAAACTTCGAGAAGTTGCCCATCAAGAAGCCGAATCTTATGCCAAAAAATTAGGAGTCAATCCACCTCTTCTGGTTACTACTATTAAACCAGAGGGTACAGTTACCCAGCTACCTACGGTTTCCAGTGGTATCCATTATTCCCATGCTCCCTTTTATATCAGAAGAGTGCGTATCAATGCTTCTGATCCATTGCTTAAAGTTTGTGAAGAACTTGGTTATGACATAAAACCAGAAAATGGGCAGGCTGAGGACAACTGTCGCACAAAGGTAATCTCTTTTCCCTGTAGTGCACCACCAGGAAAAACAAAAAATGATATCTCCGCTATTGAGCAATTAGAGAATTATAGAGCTTTTCAGAAGGAATATTCTGATCATAATACTTCTATTACTATACATGTTAGAAATAATGAATGGGAAGAGGTGGAAGAATGGCTATGGAATAACTGGGATGATGTAGTAGCAGTCAGTTTCGTATCTCTGGATGATAGTTTTTATGCTCAGATGCCCTATGAAGAAATAAGTAAGGAAGAATATGACAAGAGAGTTAAGAATATGGTTCATTTTATTCCTTCCCTTATTTCTAAATATGAGAAAGATGAGGTAATAATTGATGCTGGTGATGAGTCTTGTGAAAATGGTATTTGTCCTATTAGGTAAGCGAAGATAATTATTAATCTATAGAAATTTATTGAAAATATCCCTGACTCTTTTTTATGAAATAAGAAACCAATAATAATACCATTCCTGATGTGATAGACACATCAGCTATGTTTAATATTCCGGTTCTTAAATTTCCTATTCCTATATTAAGAAAATCAATAACAATACCGTCATGGATAATGCGATCAATTAAATTACTGAATCCACCGCTAATTATTAAGGATAAGGCCAGAGTCGATAATTTGTTACCGGCTTCGAAATGGAAATAATAAATTAGCAGAATAACTAATATAATTGCGACCAGAATAATAAAAATCCAGAGTCTCCATTCAGCTGATAGAGAAGAGCCTAAACCCAAAAAGGAACCTTCATTTTGAGCCAATTGTATTCTAATGATGCCACCTAATAGTTTAGTAACCGAATCAGGTTCCAGTACTCTCTGAGCAGTAAACTTAGTGGTTTGATCACAACCCACACAAAAAAGGGATACCAACAAAAGTAATGATGCCTTAGGCATATTAATAAGAAAATTAAACCATTTTTTCTTCATATTTTCTCGACATTAAATTTTTACTTATAACAGTGTAGATTATAACATAATTAAAAATCACATTTTAAAATAATTTATGTTAGGCCAGGAACAAGTAATATCCCCAAAAATGGATAAAGCTTCCTGCTAAGACAAAGAGGTGCCAGATAGTGTGATTATATGGTATTCTGGGTGTTATAAAGAAGATAATGCCCGATGAATAGCATAAACCGCCAGCAATTATTAAGTGTAGCATTCCTGCAGGGATAGTAGCGATTAGAGGTTTTGCCGCTACCACAATAAGCCATCCCATTATTATATATAGAATTGTCGAAATAACCTGTGTTTTTGTAAAAAAGAATACTTTCATTAATATACCGATAAGAGCAATGAGCCATATTATTCCCAAAATAGTCCAGCCCCATGGTCCCCTCAGCGATATTAGAGTTAATGGGGTATAAGAACCGGCAATAAGAAGATAAATGGCAATATGGTCCAGAACTTGGAATAAATATTTTCTTTTTTTATCAGATAAACCATGGTATATGGTAGAGCACAGATAAAGAAAAACCAGTGTTGTGCCATAGATAGTAAAACTAATTATATACCAGACATCTCCCTTGTTGATTACTATGAAGATTAGGATAATAAAACCGATAATGCTTAATATAGATCCAATACCATGGGTAATGCTATTAGCTATTTCTTGGTATTGTTCATTTGTCTGGTGAGATAGTAATTTTTTTAGAATGACTCTTCTCCTCAACTTTCTATCCAGTAATCCCAGTGATCATATAAGGCTAATGCTTTCTAATAACAATTTTTAGAGGCATTATTAATTTATTTTACCACTGTCTCGGACGAATCGTAAAGACAATCTTTAATAAAGATTTGTATGTTATGGTTTTCTTAATCAGGAAATATTGTTTGTTAAATTTTTGACATTGATATAAAACTGATATATCATATTTATATAAATAACTATTTTATAGTACCAGAATTTGAAGAAATTTTTCTCTTGTTCTACCAACGAAAAGGATTAATAGTTTATTTAGTCTGAGGTTATTTAAGGGATTCTTAAGGGGGAGGGTTTCCCTTGAATATCTTGAAAAATAAAAAGGAGCCATCTGGTTATGAGTATGCTATTAAGTGACAAAGCTTATTCTATAATCAAAAAGAAGATTAATCAGTGCGATGGTCAGTATCTAAGTGTAAGAAAATTATCCAAGGAAATAAATATAGGCTATAGCCCGGTAAGAGAAGCCTGTAATCGCTTGAGTCAGGAAGGGCTTATCAAGCAATTACCTGGCATCGGATATTACGTACCTAAAGTGAAAGAAAAATATTTCACAGAGGTATTTGAATATCGAAGACTTGTTGGTTGCTATGTCTTTGAACAGATATTTTCTTCCTTAACCAAGGAACATGTAGATATACTTTCAGAATATAATGAAAATATGATTAAGTATTTGAAAAAGAAAGATATTCAAAATTTCCACAAATATGATAAGAAATTCCACCTGCTGTTTTTTCACCTCTACAATAATTCCATTTTCATCAATCAGATGAACAATATTATGGATAGAAGTTACTATTGTTCCTATAAAACCGTAGATAGTGTGGATAAGAATAAGAATATAAATGCTATTGAAGAGCACAAAGAGATTATTAAATATATTGTCCTACATGATAAAGAAATGGCAATTAGAAAATATATAGAACATATGGATAATAATGAAGCGAGAATAAAAGAGGGATATATTAATAGGCTGGAAAAGAGTTTACTTATCTAACAAAGTAAAAGAATTTAAAGATACCAACAATATAAAAAAGAAAGGTGAGCCTTAGATGATACATGTTATTACCAGCATACCAAGAGCATCAAAGGAAATAGTTGAAAAGTTTAGAAGAGTTTCTGTAGCTACTGTTTACGAAGCTTCAGGAAAAAAGGGTTTCGTTGATTCCAGGATAAAGCCATTAGCTAAAGGAATAAAGATATGTGGCCCAGCTTTTACTGTTCAATGTAGTCCAGGTGATAATCTTATGTTACATAAGGCGTTAGCCATATCCTGTTCGGGCGATGTGATAGTTGCTACTGTAGGAAATGAATATGACTATGGCTATTGGGGCGATTTAATGGCTACCCAGGCTCGAGTGAAAGGATTAGAAGGATTAGCCATTGATGGATGTGTGAGAGATTCGGAAGATATCATCAACCAGGGATACAAAGTTTATTGTAGAGGAACCTGTATCAAGGGTACAGTCAAGAAAACACTCGGTTTGATAAATTATCCTATTAATTTTGGCGGAGTAACTGTTAATCCCGGGGACCTTATCTTGGGAGATGATGATGGAATGGTTATCGTAAAACACGAAGAGTGCGAAGAAGTATTAGCTAAATCTTTGGAGAGAGTACAAAAAGAAAAGGTAAAGGCACAAGCCCTGAAGTCAGGAGTGACCAGTGTGGAATATAACAAATTGGATGAAGTGTTTAAATCTTTAGGTTTAATAGAGGAAGATCCTAATGATTAAAGAAGAACAGCTCAAAAAGATTGCTACTGAAATATTAAAGGCTTACGGAGAGGGTGAAACAAATGCTTCATTAGCTGCTGACTGTCTGGTAAAGGCAGATTTGAGAGGCATTTCTACCCATGGAACCTACTTATTAATTCCCATTTTTGATCGTATTCAAGCCGGCATGATAAGTATTCCTACTAAAATTGATGTTATTAAAGAAATGGGCGCAGTTACTATAATGGACGGAGGAAATGGCTTAGGTCAATTAGCAGCAAGAAGAGCAATGGAAATAAGTGTTGAGAAGGCAAAGGATTTTGGTAATGCCATCACATCTGTTAAAAATACCAATAATATTAGTTTCTTAGGATATTATACCGAAATAGCTTCCAAAGCTGGAATGATAGGTATAGCTGCCAGTAATGCCGCTCCTGCCATAGCTCCCTGGGGAAGCAGGGAAGCTTTTATTGGTACCAATCCTTTTTCTATATCCATTCCAGCAAAAAATAGAAGAACAATTCTTTTAGATATGTCATCCAGTCTTGTGGCGCGAGGGAAAATCCGACAAGCTTCTAGAAACAAGAAATCCATTCCCTTAAATTGGGCTTTAGATACGGAAGGAAATCCAACAACCAATCCTGAGGAGGCACTAAAGGGTACTTTACTTCCTATTGCGGGTCCTAAAGGGTCTGGTTTGGCTATCATTATTGATATTTTAGCTGGAATGCTTTCTGGTTCTAAATACGGGACTGAGGTAAAAACCTTTCACAAATTAGAAGGGGAAACCGGGGTGGGTATGTTTTGCGTGGCAATCAATATTGAATACTTTCTTAATTTAGAAGAGTTTATTTCTCAGGTGGATCACTATATTGATTCTGTGAAAAATTTAAAAAAGGTAAAAGATGTTTCAGAGATATATTTACCTGGTGAGATAGAATTCCTAAAAGAAGAAAAAGCAAAAAATGAAGGTATCGAACTTGCCTTATCCACTGTAGAAAAGTTGAATGATATTTTATCTCAGATAGGTAGTAAGCTGAGGTTATAGAATTTAACAGGAAGGGAGTTTGTATTTATGCAAATTAAAGACTGTGTGGCAATTGTTACCGGAGCAGGAAAGGGATTGGGTAAATCCATTGCAGAGAAGTTTTTTCAGGAAGGTGCCTTGCTGGCTTTATTTGATATCCAATATGATTTGATTGATCACCTGGCTCGGGAATTAGATTCCTCCGGAGAAAAAGTTATCGCTATTAAAGCTGATGTGACTGATGAAAATATCATTAAAAAGGCTATGCAAATAGTTTATGAAAAGTTTGGCAGGATTGACATCCTGGTGAACAATGCTGGAATTTCTTTACATAGACCAATAAAAGAAATGTCACTAGAAGATTTTAATCTGGTAATCAAGGTAAATTTGAATGGTACCTTTATCTGTAGCAAGAGTGTCATCCCTTATATGGAAAAACAAAAAAGAGGTAAGATTGTAAACATAGCTTCTTTAGGAGGGAGAACTGGGCGTCCGGGAGTAGGTGTAAACTATGCTGCTTCCAAAGCGGGTATTATTGGTTTAACCCAGACCTTAGCGCGAGAGCTTGGTCCAAGTGGGATTTATGTAAACTCAATTTGCCCCGGTCCCATTTTAACCGAACAAACCAAACAGTATCCGGCAGAGGTTTTTACCAGCTGGAATGTAGGCCGAGCCATCCAAAAGGATGGTTTACCAGAGGATATTGCTGATGCTGCAGTATTTTTATCTTCTAATAAATCGGACTGGATTACCGGTGTCTCGCTTGATGTAAATGGTGGAATATTAATACGATAATTTTAAATGGAGGAAACAATATGTCACAGGTGAAAGTTGTTCGTATTAAGGATATAAAGGGAATAAGGAGGGATCCCCCAAGAACGTCATGGATATTAGTATCTGAAAAAACTGTAGGAGCAAAGAATATTGCTATGGGTATTAACGAAACCTATCCCGGTGGGATGGTTCCGGAACACAAGCATGATCTTGAAGAAGAAGTAATGTACTTTATGTCAGGGAATGGAAAATTTGTTACTGAAGATGAGGAAATTGATTTATACCCTGGGACTGTCATATATAATCCTCCCGGTAAATCACATAAAATTCTAAACACCGGAGATGAGGTCTTGCGATTTGTCTGGATTTATTCTCCCCAGCTGCCGAGTCATAAAAAATAGAATTAAAGATATAAATATTAATATAAAATAAATAAAATATAATAAAATCTATATCATTATGCTGAAATTAAAAGAAGGAGTAAATAGAGAATGAGTAAATGGAATTTACCTCCCAAGGGAGGTCATATGGAAAAACCGGATAAGATTTATTTTCAGACTATGACTAAAAAGGATGTGGAGGAAAGACTCAAAAAAAATGATATACTTCTTATCCCTTTGGGATCTACAGAAAATCATGGAGATGCCCAACCTTACGGTGAGGATACCTTTATTGTTACCCGTATATGTGAACTGATTGCTCAGAAAACTGGGTGTACAGTAAGCGAGCCGGTCTGGTTTGCTTCTCATCCCTTTTCCCATTTAGGGCAGAAAGGAACTGTTCCTATTCCCGATGAGGTGAATGCTGCCTATATGAGAGCAATTATTACTGGTTTTTGGAATGCAGGTTTTCGGAAACAAATTATTATGAGCAGTCACGGTCAAGAATACATAATCCCATCTGCTATTCAGGAGTGGGGGAAGAGATATCAGGTGCCAGCAGTCATTATCTTCCTGGATGTGCCCAAAATTATGGGGGTTGGCTTGATGGATAAAGCTCATGGTGGAGAATTTGAAACTGTATTTCGGCATGGAGATGAGGCAGAAAATTCCATCTGTCTGGCCTTATTCCCGGAATTCATCCAGATGGAAAATGTCATGGATACCAAAACCTGGGGATTTTTACCGGAAGGGCATATTGATAAGGGTGGAGATATTTACGGTTGTCCTATACCCGGTCAGAGCCATATTGGTGGTGGTGGAATTGAATGTGTCATATATCCGGAAGGAGTTTTAGGAAAGCCCTCACTGGCTAAAGCGGAAAAAGCCTTTAAAGCCATTGAAACATATCTGGATTATGTTGTTAAACTGCACAATGATATCCTGGGAAAGTTTCCACCAGGAGTTTTACCGGATGCAAAATATATGACCCAGCGCGATAAAGAAGAGATAGATAAATTACTTAAAGGGCCTTCTGACGGAGGTAAGCACATCTATACCGTTGCCTGGCCATGCTGATTATTATATTTAATATAATTCACTGAATAATTTTACTTAATTAATTACGAATTATTATAATTTTAAATAACTTAATAAATAACAAGGTGATTCAACAAATGGAGTTAAAAGATAAAGTAGCTTTTATAACAGGTTCAGGCCAAGGGATTGGAGCTTCTATTGCCAAAAAATTAGCAGAAGAAGGCGCTAAATTAGTTATTAATGATATAGAAAAAGAAAGAGCTACGAAGTTTTCAAATTATTTAGAAGATTTAGGATTTATTTCAATACCAGTAATTGGTGATGTATCTGATAAATTACATGTTGACAATATGATTGGAAAAGCTATTAAAAGATTTGGAAGAATTGATATTCTTGTTAATAATGCCGGCATTTCCTATAAAACTTTAGACGGCTTTAAGATTCCTTTCCAAGAAATTCCTGAAGACCAGTGGGATAATGTCCTAACAGTTAATTTAAAAGGTATGTTCTTATGTTCTCAGAAAGTTGCTAAATTGATGATAAAACAAAAATATGGCAGGATAGTTAACATAGCTTCTACTGCTGCAAACTTTGGTGGTTTTGGTCCCGCAGGGAATCATTATAGATCATCAAAGGCTGGTGTAATTTCTCTTACCAAAAGTCTTGCTTTTGATTTAGCTGAATCTGGTATTCGTGTCAATTGTGTTGCTCCAGGATTTATAAAAACTGAAATGACTGGAAAAACCAGTAAAGATATTAATAATGATATTCTTAAGAGAATTCCAATGAAAAGATTTGGATTACCTGAAGAGGTTGCAGAAGCTGTTTTATTTTTGGTATCCGATTCATCAAGCTACATTAATGGGGAAACTATTATTGTCGATGGTGGATTTACTGTAAGTTAAATTGTTATAAGAATAATTATTATAGGTAGAATTTAGCAGTTAAATTAATTTGAAAATTGAAGAATAATAATTAAAGGTGGTACTTCAAAAAATGTCTGAAAAAGTAATTTCTTTCCAGCATGTTGGACTATCAGTCACAAATTTAAAGCTTGCAGTGAACTTTTATAAAAAAGTATTTGGCTTAAAGGAATTGAGCATGCCTAAAAAGAGTTATTGTAGCGAAGAGAAGAAAAAAGAAAGAAGAAAGGATATATTTGGTAGTAAAATGATGGAAGTAAAGGTTGCCCATCTAATAACTAATAATGGCGTTGGATTGGAATTATTTGAATTCATAGAACCAAAATCAACTATAAGAAAAAGAAATTTTGAATATTGGAAATCGGGTATTTTTCATATTTCCTTTAATGTCTCAGATTTAGATGAGACAATCCAAAAGATTATTAAACATAAAGGCAAGATGATCAGTAAAGTTTGGGAACTTTTTCCAGGATGTCAGACGGCTTATTGCCAGGACCCCTTTGGTAATGTATTTGAAATTCTAAATTGTACTTATGAAGAGATGGCTACTGAAAAAATAAGTTGTGCAAACTAATCATTTTATTTTAAAACTATTATTATTTTTTCTTAGTATATTTACTAATTGGGAGGAGGTAGTTAATTAAGAGAACAATAGTGGTAATTAATGTAGAAGTAAGATAGATAAAATCAAAGAATAATGGAGGTAAAATAGATGTTTAAAAGAACTACATTAGTAATTATGGTTATTTTCATATTATTTAGTTTTTTAGTATTTTTTGTTCAAGCTGCTGAAGAGCAGATAAAGATGAGAATAGCGCATGCAATGCCAGTAACCCATGGTTATAATATTTGGGCTGAAAAGTTTAAAGAAGAGGTATATGCTAGAGTAGGAGATAAGATTGAAATACAGATATACCCAAGTGCACAGCTAGGTACTGAAACTGAATATTTAGAACAAATGAAAATTGGTTCCATTGAAGGTACTATTTTAGGTAGGCATGCACAAATAGACATAAGATTAGAAGTTGTTAATCTTCCCTTTGTCTTAGATGACGATGAGCATGAAGATTTAGTTTTAAGAAGCGGAAATGAAATTGAACATAAACTTAATAATATTTTTTTAGAACATGGATATGTTTGTCTTGGATGGGGGGTATTAGGATTTCGTCATATAACTACTAAGGATAGGGCAATTAGAAAAGCTGATGATCTTAAAGGGATAAGCATTAGAATACCAAATAATCCTCTTTGGATTCCTGCATTCCAAGCTTGGGGAGCAAGTCCAACTCCATTAGATTTCTCGGAATTATATTCTGCCTTGCAACAAGGAGTAATTGATGCGCAAGAAAATCCACCTGAAATTATATATAATTCCAAATTTTATGAAGTCCAAAAATATCTTAATTTAACAAGCCACGCAAACATACCAAGTCAATTTTTAGTATCTGTAAATTTCTGGAATAAGTTACCAGAAGATCTAAAAAAATCAATAGAAGAAGCTGCAATTGTTGCTAGAGATTATCATGTAAAATTAGCTAGAGAAGCTAACGCTAATTTAGTTGATGAACTCGAAAAGCAGGGAATGACCATTATAAGAGATGTAGATAGAGAGTCATTTTATGAAGGCGGGCAGAAAGCATATGATGCTTATATAGCTAATAGTGGCGCTGAACTTATAAATGATATTCGAGCTCTTGCTGAATAGTCTATCAATAAACAGTAGGTAGATGATAGGGAATACCTATCATCTACCTACTGAATTTATATCTTTAATAAATAAGGATATTTTTTATAAATTTTACAATTATCCAAAAGGAAATAAAATACACTATTAAATTTAAATAAATAAAATAATTTTTTCGTATATTAAATAACTTATGAATTAAATGGTTTAGGCAAATGAAAATGAAAACCTTTTTACAGATATTAAAATGCACTATTGCATTTTTGATGGTTTTTTTAGTAATTGTAGTATTTGTAGGCGTTTTTTACAGATATGTGCTTCAGAAAGCTTTATTCTGGAGTACTGAGGTTTCTATATTTTTGCAAATATGGGTAGTATTTATTGGAGCAAGTATAGCTTTTTGTGAAAAATCCCATATTTCAATAGATGTTTTTACTAAAGCATTGAGATATAAGCATAGAATAGTTTTGGAATTTATATGTAATCTTATTATAATGTCTTTTTTTATATTACTATTCATAAAGGGTATAAGTATAGTGAGAATCAATATGACTTCATTATCTGAAGCTCTAAAAATACCATATGGTTTAGTATATATATGTGTTCCATTTTCTAGTTTTATAATGCTTATACAGACATTGTTGAATTTGTATAACTTATTTATTGGGAGGAGTAACATTATTAATGATTATAATACTAGCCATTAGCTTTATAATTTTAATATTTTCAGGGATACCTATTGCCTTAAGCCTTGGAATTGCCTCTTGGATTTCTTTAGTAATTGACGGCAGCTATCCATTAGAGATGATTGCTCACAAGATGGTTAATGGCATTAATTCATTTCCATTAGTTGCAGTTCCATTATTTATACTAGTTGGCTCATTAGCATCCAAAACTAGCATTGCTGATCGTTTGGTGAAGCTCTCTAATGCCTTGGTTGGACATATTAGAGGAGGATTAGGACATGTTAATGTTCTAGCATCAATGTTTTTTGGAGGAATTTCCGGGGCTGCTGTAGCTGATACTGCATCTATCGGTTCATTGTTAATCCCTTCTATGGAAAAAGAAGGCTACTCACCGGAGGATGCAGCTGCAGTGACAGTATGTTCCTCTACAATAGGTATTCTAATCCCCCCCAGCATACCAATGGTGATTTATGGAGTTACTATAGGAGTATCAATTGGAAAATTATTTATTGGAGGTTTAATACCCGGTATTTTAGTTGGATTATTACAAATGGTTTCAGTTTATCTAGTATCTAAAAAGAAAAACTATGTATCAAGACAAAAAAGAGCAAGTTTCAGCGAGTTATGGTTAAGCTTTAAACAAAGTTTTTTATCTTTATTATTACCATTGTTTTTATTAGCATCTATTTCTTTTGGAATTACTACAGCAACTGAAGCTGGTGTTATCGGAGTCGTATATATTTTATTCTTATGTGGTTTAATATATAAAGAACTTAGTTTTAAGGAATTATTTCAAATGCTCATTGAGTCTGCAATTAACACTGCCATACCATTATTTTTGGTTTCGACTGCTTCAGTAACTGCATGGCTGATTTCAATAGAGAGAGTGCCTAATATGTTAGTAAATAGTCTAACTAGTTTAAATTTACATCCTATCATTCTAATGATAGCAATAAATATTTTTTTATTAATTATTGGCATGTTTATGGACCTCATACCTGCTCTAATTTTGTTTGCACCTATTCTCTTACCATTAGCATTAGAAATAGGAATTACTCCGATTCAGTTTGGTGTTATTATGGTTGTTAATCTAGGTATCGGACTGGTAACTCCCCCAGTTGGTAACTGTCTTTTTCTAGGTTGTTCCATTGCCAAGGTAGACATATCAAGAATGGTAAAAGCAATATTACCATATCTGGTAGTAAATATCATAGTATTAATCTTGACTACTTACATTCCGTCCATTTCAACTTATTTACCATCTTTAATCTATGGAAATTGATGAAATATAATTTTTGAAATATGTTAATCATAAAATATTAAATTAGTATAAGGTAAAATAGAGTATGATTATAAAAAGTAAATCCATTTTGTTATTTGATATACTAATTTTAATTTAAAAGAATACCTTCTTTCTGCTTAGTACTTAGATAATATAATAAGTAATTCTTTGTAAACAAGACTAAATAAAGAGGAGGTGATTGATGTTCTAATATACTAATAAATTGTTTTGGGAGCATTTCAATTTATGGTAAATAAATTAAGGAGGATAGTCAAATGAAAAAACTGATAGTCTCAATATTTGTTATTTTAATGATGATGATGGTTCTAATGGCTGTAGGAGAAGCAAAAAACTTTGTTTTGGATTATAACCAGCTGGAACCTGAAGAGCATCCACAGGGAGTTACTTTAACAAAGTTTAAAGAAAAAATTGAAGAACTTTCCGGGGGTACAATTAAAATAAATGCCTATTACAGCGGCTCTCTGTTCACTCAGGAAGGTGAAGTAACTGCATTGATGGCGGGTGATCTGGATATGTCAACCCTGGCATTCCAGGACATGGGTCCCTATCTCCCAGCCGCCAGTATGTTTGCTGCCCCATACATTTTTACCAGCTATGAGCACATGGAGAAAGTTTTCTCGTTAGATTCAGAAGTTGCCAAAGACTTTTACCAGATGGTATCTGATGCCTGTGGATATACACCCTTAGCAGCAATGACTCAGGGTTCAAGGTGCATCAATACGAAGTGGGAGAAACCGATCATGAAACCAGAGGACATGAAGGGAATGATTTTGAGGATGCCCAATGCCCCGGATTGGATTCATGCAGGTACTTCTCTAGGTGCAAGTGTAACTCCAATTGCCTATTCTGAAGTCTATACAGCCTTACAAACAGGGACGGTTGAGGCCCAGGATAATCCATTACCAGGAACATATGCCATGAAGTTTTATGAAGTGACCAAGCAGATTGTTCTCACCAAACACATTATTGATGTAAAATTACTGGTCATAAATAATGATGTTTGGAACCAGATGTCAGAGGTGCAGCAACTAGCGATGCGTGAAGCGGCACATTATGCCTGTACAGAAGGTAGTAAAACTACCTACGCACAGGAAGCAGAATTGTTAGGCTTCATGGAAGATTACGGGATGATTATTACCTATCCAGATATAGAAGCATTTCAAAAATATTCTTATGACTACTATGTAGAAAATGGCCTTACTGAGAGCTGGAACATGGATCTGTACAATCGTGTTCAAGCTATGAAGTAACATATAAAGATATTTTTTAATAGACAGGCGCTTTTAAAAAGCGCCTGTCTGGGATGATATCAGCATTTTTTATGAGAGGAATTAGCGATGAGGGGACTAAAGAAAACCATTCGTTGGATTATAGATCTTTTTGAGGTGCATATACCTATCGCTGTATTTGTTATGTTATTTATTGTTTTTTTGATTAATGTTCTTTTTCGGTATGTTATCAGGAATCCTCAAAACTGGACTTTTGAATTTTCTGTTAATTCATTTGTAATAGTTGGTCTTTTAGGAGCATGTACTGCCTATAGAAAAGAGGATCATGTAGTTTTTGATTTACTGTACACTAAGATAAGCGAGAAAGGTAAGAATATTTTTCGGATCATTTCCTATGTTTTTATAATTATATTTTTCTCTATAGCTATTCCGGGGTCTATCAGGTACCTGATTAAACTCCGGGCAGTTACCTCAATTATGAAGATACCTCTTAAGATTATTTTTTCATCATTTCCGATTCTCCTGATTTCTACTGTCTTACGATCAGCATACCGCTTAGTAATGGATATTAAGTCGTTTAAGAACAAGACTTATGTTCAGCTGTACAACAATAACGAAGAGGAGAAGATGATATGAGCTGGTATCTTTTAATACCTTTTGGCTTTTTAATCATTGCCTTTATCATTCGTATGCCTATTGGTTTAGGTATGTTTGTTGGGTCAATCGCATATTATTTAGCTAAGGGGATCAGTATTGGTTCATTTGTTAATACAGTGTGTTATGGATTAACAAATTCATACATTCTAATTGCCATCCCGCTTTTTGTATTTACTGCCAATGTAATGAATGCCAGTGAGGTAACTGATAAGATATTTGATTTTGCCAGATCGGTTATAGGGCGTAAACACGGTGCAACTGGTTATGTTAATATACTGGCGTCTCTGATCTTTGCCGGGATGACTGGAAGTGCAGTAGCAGATGCATCCGGACTGGGAACATTGGAAATTGCACAGATGAAAAAAGAAGGATACGATATGCCTTTCTCCTGTGCCATAACAGCTGCTACTGCAGTTATCGGTCCTATCTTCCCACCCTCTATCCCATTTGTTATATATGCTATGCTTTCTGGAGCCTCGGTAGGCAAGCTGTTTATGGGCGGAATGATTCCGGCAATTATTCTCTGTATCGTTATGGGAATCTATGTGTATTTTATTTCTAAGAAGCGCAATTATCCTATCGGAGCCAAGGTTACCTTTAGACATTTTTTAAGCAGCACAATACAGGCTATACCCGCACTGATGACACCGGTTGTTCTTTTAATGGGAATATATACGGGCATTATGACTCCGACAGAAGCCGGGGCAGTTGCTGCTGCCTATACATTAGTTATTGCTTTTTGTGTATACCGAACCCTTGGTTTGAAAGATCTTGTGAAGATATTAGTGAACACAATACGAACAACAGGAACTATTTTTTTAGTTATCGCGGGGGCATTCGGATTTTCCTTTATTGTTACAGCCGAGCAGGTTTCAAGGACAGTAGTGCAAGTAATGAGCAGTTTCGTAAGCAGCCCTCTTGTTTTTTTATTTTCAGTGAATATCTTATTCTTGATACTTGGTGCCTTGGTAGATGTGAATGTTTCTGAACTCGTATTTATCCCGATTATTTTACCGCTGGTGAAACACTTTAACATCGATTTAGTTCATTTTGGTGTAATGATTTGTCTGAACATGATGATTGGACTTTTAACACCACCATTTGGCATGTTGTTGTTTATAACAGCTGGTATAGGTAAGGTATCTATGAGAGATTTGATACGAGAAACAATGCCGCTTATAGCAGTATTACTTGTAGCACTGACAATTATTACCTATATTCCCCAAACAGTATTGCTCCTGACAAATTTGGTAAGATAGCACAAGAAATACTTGTAAAACTTATTAAATAAGGTCGCAAGATACTTTTTACTAAGGTCATTTTAGATGATAATTTAGTACATAATTGCTTTTGGCTATTTTTAAATTAGCCTTTTTTATAATTTAAAGTATAACAGTTTTGAGAATACGAAAAGTTGAGGTGATATTGTAGATGCGGTTGGGAGAGGATAAGAATTTAGATGAATTACTATCTTTTATTGAAGAATATATTGATCTTGAACATCAGCTAGAAGTAGAGATATTGCACGTAAAAGTTAATAAATTTAAACCAGTTCCTTTTTTGCCTCTTTCCATATTGCCTGAAGGAGGAGATTTTTTTCACTATGATGAAGCAAGCAATCTATATCCCTACCAGGAAGCTTTTCATAATCCAGCAAAAATGATGTATAACGAACTGAAAAAAACTGTCTTTGCTGGTAGCATCTATGGCAGTGTTCAGATTAAGGATTATTTTCCTCTGCAGATTAGAAGCAATTACGGAATAGGCATTCTTGCTTCCCTGTTTGGTATGGAAACCAAGATTCTGAATGATATGTTACCCTTTGTCATACCCATTCAAGATGAAGATGAACTGAAAATAATCATTAAGCGTGGTATTCCTGATTTTAAAGCAGGTTTGGGACAAAGAGTCTATGATACCCACCAGTTTTATCATGAAAAATTAAAGGAGTATCCTAAATGTGCCAAGGGAATTAAGATTACCCATCCTGATATGCAGGGGCCTTTTGATATTGCTCACCAAATTATTGGATCAGATATATTTCTCATGTTATACGATCAAAGGGATTTAATTCATGAATTATTGGAATTAATTACCCAAACATATATTCAATATCGTAAATTTATAGAAGATAATTATCACTTGAATGATAAAGCAGATCAAGAGATGATTTATATTCATGGAGATATCTGCTATGGTAAGGTCGTTATCAAAGATGATACGCCACAGATTTCTTTATCTCCGACGATGTACGAAGAATTCAGTTGGTATTATAACAATAAAATTTTTGATGAGTTTAAAGGGACCTACCACTGTTGTGGTAGGATCAATGACCATATCTATAAACTTCTGGATCAAAATGAAAATGTCAAAGGAATAAATTATGGCAATCCGGAAAAGCATAATATTAGGGATATCTATAAAAAAAATAAAGATAAAAAAAGAGCTATTTATACCTGGGGATGGAATCAGGATTGGTCTTATCTTGAAAAAATTTTAAAAGATGAGGAAATAAATACTGGAATAACACTGGCTTGTAAAGTAAAAGACATTGAAGAGGGAAAACGTATTCTCGGAAAGTATTTAGATCTATTTCATGAAAAAATATAATAATTATCTGACAATATAGATAGAAATAGATTAATTTAAATAATTTAAAATTATCCTCTATAGAAGGAGACGAAACTAATATGAAGGCATTAGTGAAATACAGTGAAGAAGCTAACGCTTATGAGGTAAGAGACGTAGATAAACCCAAAGTTGGTAGTAACGATGTCTTGGTTCAGATGAAAGCGACAGCTATTTGTGGTACTGATCTTTCGCTTCTGGAGAATAAGTATAAGGGGAAGAAACCTGTTCCTATACCAATAATTCCGGGGCATGAAGGAGTAGGGATTATTACCGAGACTGGTAAGGGAGTAAAGAATTTTCAAGCAGGTGATAGGGTAGCCTTTGAAGCTCTCCAAGGTTGTGGCCAATGTCCTGATTGTAAATTAGGAAATAAAAATATGTGTCAGTATTGGGAACATTTAGGTCTTACCTGTAATGGTACCTTTGCTGAATACATTCTAGTTCCCAGTGAATTAGTCCATAAACTACCTGATAATATATCCTTTAAGAATTCCTCTTGTCTGGCACCCATGGGATTAACAGTAAGGTCGTTAGCAAATGTTAAGCCTGTGCTGGGTGATACCGCAGCTATTATCGGACCTGGGAAAATAGGGCTTTTCCATTTACAGGCTTTAAAAGCATCTGGAGTCACAGAGGTATATGTGATCGGATTGGATAGAGATAAAAAAAGATTTGAAATTGCCAAAAGATTAGGAGCAAACTTTATTATCAATGCAGATAAGGAAGATCCTTTGAAAAAGGTAATGGATTTAACCAGAGGAAGAGGAGCAGATATGGTCATTGAAACTGCTCATTCTCCGCAATGTTTTTCTCTGGCCATAGAATTAGCTGCTCCTAAAGCTCGAGTTTCAACTTTCGGTCTTTACCTGGAAGCAACTATTGCTCCCATTCAGGTAATCCGAAAAGGATTAACTATTTGTGGGGACGTGGCACTTTTAACCAAACATTTTATTAGAGCAATTCGCTGGGTAGAAATAGGCAAGGTGTTAGCTGAGCCGGTTATTACTCGAAGTTTTCCTTTAGAAGAGGCCGAAGAAGCAATTAGAGTATTCAAGAAAGGTACTGAAGGTGCAGTTATCTTAGAAAACTAGAGGAGGGCTTTATGTCCATACCAAGATTAGCAGTGCTGGGGCTTTCTCATGGATTTAAGTTTGTACATAGATTGATGAATTGTAATTTTGCTAAACTCGTTGCAGTGGCTGATTTAAATGTGGAGAAAGCCTTAAAATCATATAGTGTAGACCAATCAGAAGTAAATGAGAAGTCTAAATTATTAAATTCAGATATTAAAATCTTTAAAGAATACAAAGATCTGTTAAAGAAGATGGGAAAGGAATTAGATGGGATAATTGCTGCTTTACCTAATGACTTACATGTAGAGGTTACCCGGGAAGCAGCTAAATATGGGATTCCTTTGCTGTTGGAAAAGCCTATAGCCAGTACTCTCCCGGAAGGGGAGGAGATAACGGGAATGGTAGAGGATTCTCAAATTAAATTTATGGTTGCTCATCATAGAAGATTTTCTAAAATTATCCAGCGAACTAGAGAGGCAGTGCAACAAGGAGAATTAGGAGAGATTGTTGGTGCTAATATGCTCTGGGTAGCGAAAAAACCTGACCATTATTTTGAAAGTTCCTGGCGAATAGATAGAAAATATGGTGGCCCGCTGTTAATCAATACCATTCATGATATAGATGACCTTCGATACATCATTGGAGATATTGAGGAAATTCAAGCCTATATCACCAATAAGTACCGGGGCAATGAGGTTGAAGATACGGGCGTGATAAATATCAAATTTAAAAATGGTGCCCTGGCAAATGTGTTTTTAACAGATACCTGTCCCTCTCCCTGGTTTTACGAAGCCTGTACTCAGGAATATTCCTTCTTCTATCCGAGTCTTTATGATTGTTACTTATTCTTTGGTAAGAAGGCTAGCCTTGCCTTTCCCTCTCTGACCCTATTCTCTTACCAAAAAGAATTTGGAGAAGGATGGCATAGACCATTAAAAAAACAGACCCTTTTAGTTGAACGTTTTGATGTTCTGGAGGAAGAATTAAAGCATTTCTGTGAGCTAATAGCAGGGAAAGCAAAAGCTAAAATATCTGCCTCTGACGCCCTGGAGACGCTCAGGGCAATAGATGCTATTAAAAGGTCTTCAGAAAGTAGAAAAAGTGTTAGATTATAATATTGACCAGTGGTTATTTCATGCTAAATTAGAGTAAAATACCCTATTTGATTTTTTACTATCTCAGAAAACCTCTTTTTACCACTTGTAATATTGCTTGTCATTAATTATATTCGGGCATGGATTTTTTACCCCAAATGTTGTAATATAAAGAACACTATAGATAAATATTCATTTAACTGAATTTCTATTTGGATTGAAATGAAAAATATGAAGATAACAAAGGTAAGCAGGAGAAGGGAATAAATAAATGAATTCAAACGAAATAAGTAGTCAAGAAACAGTAAATTTTATTCAGGCAATTATTGATAAGGATAAAAAAAATAATAAATATGGTGGCAGAGCACATCTTCGTTTTCCACCCGAGCCTAATGGGTATTTACATATTGGTCATGCCAAGTCTATTTGTTTAAATTTTGGTCTGGCGGAAAAAAATAATGGCTTATGTAACCTTCGTTTTGATGATACTAATCCTTCCAAAGAGGATATTGAATATATAGATTCAATTATCAGGGATGTACGTTGGTTGGGTTTTGATTGGGAAAATCGTCTCTATTATGCTTCTGATTATTTTGACAGAATGTATCAGGATGCCCTGACTTTAATTAAAGAAGGGAAAGCCTATGTATGCGATTTAAGTCCGGAACGAATTAGAGAGTACCGGGGAAACTTTACCGAACCGGGAAAAGAAAGCCCTTATCGCAATCGTTCTGTTGAAGAGAACCTCTCTTTGTTTCAACAGATGAAAGAAGGCAAATTTGAAGATGGCTCTCGAGTTCTCAGGGCAAAAATTGATATGAATTCTCCTAATTTAAATATGCGTGATCCGGTTCTTTATCGCATTATAAAAAAATCTCATCATCGGACTGGTGACAAATGGTGTATTTATCCCATGTATGACTATGCTCATCCTCTGGAAGACTATTATGAAGGGATTACCCATTCTGTTTGTACTTTAGAATTTGAAGACCACCGACCTCTGTATGAATGGGTTTTAAATAATTTATATAAAACAGAACTACCCCAGCAGATTGAATTCGCTCGTTTAAATCTTAGTAACACGGTTATGAGTAAACGAAAGCTGAGATTTCTGGTAGAGAATGGTTATGTTTCAGGTTGGGATGATCCTCGTCTGCCCACTATTTCTGGTTTACGAAGAAAGGGTTACACGCCGGAAGCTATCAGTAATTTTTGTGATCGTATCGGAGTTGCAAAGACTAATAGTGTGGTAGATATTCGCTTTTTAGAACATTGTATCAGGGAAGATTTAAATAAGAAAGCCCCCAGAGTGATGGCTGTTTTAAATCCTTTAAAATTGATTATTGATAATTATCCGGAAGACCTGATAGAGGAAATGGATTGCGAAAATAATCCTGAGGATCCTGCTGCTGGCACCAGAAAAGTTCCTTTTTCTAAAGTACTATATATGGAAAGAGAAGATTTTCATGATAATCCTCCTCCTAAATATTATCGCTTGGCACCGGGACGTGAGGTCAGATTAAAGAATGCCTATATCATTAAATGTACCGATTACCTGCATGATAAAAAAACCGGCAATATCCAGGAGGTGCACTGTACTTATGATCCGGAAACCAGGAGTGGACGACCAGGTGCACAACGTAAGGTGAAAAGCACCTTGCATTGGGTTTCTGCCAGATTTGCTCTGAAGGCTGAGATGCGCTTATATGATTACCTGCTACTTGATAATATTGAAGAACAAGCTGAAGAGGAGAGCGATAAAGATTTTATTAAACTGCTTAATCCTAAATCAATAGAAATCTTAAAAGACAGCATAGTAGAACCTGGTTTAAAAAATACATTATCTGGTGAAAAATTTCAGTTTATGCGTAAAGGGTATTTCTGTGTAGATCCTGATTCCACACCTGAAAAGCTGGTTTTTAACAGAATTGTTTCCTTACGGGATAGCTGGGAAAAAATAATGAAGAGCAGCGAGAAAACTTCTAATTAGTTGTGAGTAGCTTGATATTAAAATCATTGGTGAATATATGAAAATTGCTTTTTTTACCAATTGCTATAAGCCATTAATTAACGGGGTAGTAAGTAGTATTGTATCTTTAAAGGAAGCATTTAAGAAGAAAGGTCATGAAACTTATGTTTTTGCTCCGAGAGTGGAAGATTTTAAGGATGAAGAAGAAAATATATTCAGATACCATTCTATTAACTTAACCCATAAGGTTAAGTACCCCATAGCCATTCCTTTATCTTTGAAAGCAGGTCAAGTTATTACCAGATTTAAACCGGATATTATCCATCTTCATCACCCCTTTGTTCTCAGTATGCCAGCAATTATGTATGCTGCAAGGTTGAAGATTCCTAAAGTATTAACTATCCATACCCAATATGAACGATATGCTTATTATGTATCTCCCATTCCTCAGCTTATTACCCACGAAGCTATTAGAAGGATTATTTTTAACCTGGCAGATAAGGTAGATGTTATCACGACGCCATCACAATCTATGAAAGAAATGATTAGCAATTACAGAATCAAAAAAGAAATTGTGGTTATACCCAATGCCATAGATATTAATGTCTTTCGTAAAAAAAATGAGCAAAAAGTTGGATTGCTAAAGAAAGAGTTACAATTAACTCAGGGTGATATAGTGATTCTATATGTGGGAAGAGTATCTCTGGAGAAGAATATAGATAAGATAATTAAAGCACTAGCCATTACTCGAGATAAGAAAATTGATAATTTCCAATTTATTGTAGTGGGAGAAGGAACAGCAGTAAAGCAACTTAAGAATTTAGCAGATTCCTTAAAACTAACTGAGAGGATTAAATTTGTTGGTGCCATTAATAGAGAAATGGTTATAGATTATTATCAGATTGCTGATGTATTTGCTTTTAGTTCCACTTCGGAAACCTTTGGTATGGTTATTATTGAAGCCTTAGCCTCCGGGCTGCCAGTTCTAGCGGTAAAGGCTCCTGGTGCTGTAGATATTATCAGGAATGGATTTAATGGTATCTTAGTTGAAGATGATGTTTCTCAGTTTGCTGAACAACTGAGGAATCTTATCCAGAATAAAGAGTTAAGGCAAAAATTATCTCTAAATGCTTTACAGAATGTGCAGCACTACAGCACTGATACCGTTGCTGATCAAGTACTTGATCTTTATAATAGGCTAATGTTAGGTAAATAGTAAAAAACTATCTCATCTCTTCTTGCTTCAAAACTTGCTTCCATTCAATGTAAATGATGAAGAATAATTCATTTTTTCTCTTTATGCTATAATGTAAAAAAAATGAGGATGAGCAAAATATGAAAAAACAAGATAAAGGAAATATTTATAGGGATAGCATAATTACTGGCCTTAAGGTTACCTGGGTACTGAAAACACTAATTATAATAGGGCTAATGTTTTTGCTAATGTTTTCTGCTCATAGTACTGCTTTCAGTCAATCAACAACCGAGAGGGCTACCTTCGCTGGTGGTTGTTTCTGGTGCATAGAAGCAGCATTTGAAAAAGTTGAAGGAGTGTTAGAGGCAATATCTGGCTATACTGGAGGCGACACGGTCAATCCCACCTACGAGGAAGTCTCTACCGGAAGAACAGGTCACTATGAGGCAGTGGAAGTAGTGTTTGATCCCAACGTCATTTCTTATGCTGAATTGTTAGCTATCTTTTGGAGAAATATTGATCCGACTGATAGCAGTGGACAATTTGCTGATCGAGGGAGTCAGTATCAGACTGCAATTTTCTACCATAACGATGAGCAAAAAATTATAGCTGAACAGTCAAAGGAAGAATTACAAAATTCAGGTAAGTTTGACCAGAAGATTGTAACCAAAATATTGCCTCAAACAGAATTTTATCCAGCAGAAGAATATCATCAAGATTATTACCAAAAAAATCTTATAGGATACGAATTGTATCACACAGGTTCTGGTAGAGCAGATTATATTAAAACAAAATGGTCAGGAGAAATTATGGTAAAAAAATGGGATGATAATTATCAAAAACCATCGAAAGAAGAATTAAAGGACATCTTAACGCCATTACAACATTATGTTACTCAAGAAAACGGCACAGAAAGACCATTTCAAAATGAGTACTGGGATAATAAACAAGAGGGGATATATGTAGACATTGTTTCCAGAGAGCCACTTTTTAGCTCCACTGATAAATTTGAGTCAGGAACAGGCTGGCCTAGTTTTACTAAACCAATTGATGAACACTTTATTGTGAAAAAGGAAGACAGAAGTTTTATGATGGCAAGAATAGAAGTTAGAAGTAGATACGCGGATTCTCACCTGGGGCATCTTTTTGATGATGGCCCTCCTCCAACTAATCAACGGTATTGTATTAATTCGGCAGCATTACGTTTTATACCTAAAGAAGATTTAGAAAAAGAGGGATACGGACAATATCTGAATCTATTCCATCAGTAAATCTGTTAAAAAACAGCAGCAAAGAAAAAGTTTATTTTCTTTTAGTGATTCCCTAATGGTTTTCCATGCATGATGAGTTATTTAATATTAATAGTAGAAGAAAAAAAATGATAAGGGAAATAGATAATAGTAAAAAGTTAGCTTTCAAATTTATCCTTCTAATGGGAATGGTCAGTCTTTTTGGTGATATAGTTTATGAAGGAGCACGAAGTATAAGCGGTCCTTATTTAGCCATTCTGGGAGCTAGTGCTGGTATCGTAGGCTTGTTTTCAGGTCTGGGTGAATTTTTAGGTTATGGATTACGCTTGATTTTTGGATACCTGGCTGATCGCACTAAATCATATTGGTTTTTTACTGTTATTGGTTATGGATTACTGGTATCTATTCCCCTATTAGCCTTTACTAGAAATTGGCAGCTGGCAGTTTTCCTGCTTGTTTTAGAACGTATTGGTAAAGCAATTAGGTCTCCTTCCAGGGATGCTATTCTTTCTCATTCTACCAAGCAGATTGGAAGAGGATGGGGTTTTGGTATTCATGAAGCATTAGATCAGATTGGAGCTTTTATTGGTCCATTAATCTTTTCCTTAGTATTTCTTTTCCGCGGTAGCTATCGAGAAGGATTTAGTATTTTATGGATTCCAACTTTCTTAACCTTAACTATTCTTACTATAGCAAGATCCAAAGTTCCCTTACCAGAACAACTCGAAATTTCTGACCAAAAAGCTATAAACAATACTGATAATACCAAAAAACTTCCCAGGATATTTTGGTTATATACCCTATTTACCTTTTTCAGTGTGGTTGGTTTTGCTCACTTCCCTTTAATTGCTTATCATTTTAAAATGCAATCTGTAGTTTCTGATGTTCAAATCCCGATATTTTATGCCTTGGCAATGGGAGTTGATGCCCTGTTGGCTTTGTTTATTGGCAAGACATATGACAGGATTGGTCTAATTATTCTCATTATTATACCCATCATCACAATTCCGCTTCCTCTTTTTATATTTTCAAAGGGATATTATTTAGCTTTGATAGGGGTCCTGCTCTGGGGAGCGGTTTTGGGAATTCATGAAACAATCATGCGGGCTGCTATTGCTGAAATAACCAGTATTAATCAGAGGGGATTTGCTTATGGTTTATTTAACACAGTATATGGGATTGCCGGATTTTTAGGCAGTTTACTGGTAGGTATTTTATATGATATTTCTACAGTGTATATTGTCCTCTTTGTATTTTTGGTTGAGATAGCCTCAATACAATTATTCTTTTTTCTGAAAAAAGAGATGAAATAGTAGCTCAGTGACCTTATTAATATCTAATTCCTTAATAAATATTTTATTATATTGACAATTTAATTAACTAATGATACAATCAGCTACATAATTAAATAGGTAATAATTTAATACATTAAAGAATTTAGTAAGCCTTGTTGTAAAAGATAAAATTGATAAAAAAGTATCAGAATCTAATACCTTAAAACATTATTTAAGATTTTACTAAAACAAAAAACATTAGAAATTAACAAACCTTTCAGGAATGTTTTATAAAAAGTAGGGAGGTAAATTATTATGACTTACCGTCCACGATGGAGAAATGAAACAACTGACCAGTTATTTCAAGCCATTCTGCTATTAGAAAATGTTGATGAATGCTATAGGTTTTTTGAGGATGTAGCAACCATAAATGAGATACAAGAATTAAGTCAACGTTTAGAAGTTGCGCGAATGTTAAAGGAAGGCTTTATTTATGAAGATATTGCCCAGAAGACTGGTGCCAGTTCTGCTACTATTAGCAGAGTAAAAAAATGTCTCAATTATGGTGCTGATGGTTATCAGATTGTATTACCAAAGCTAAAGAAAAATAAATAAAATAATGGAGGAGTGTTGATGAATAAATGCAAAAGAATCATTTTAACTGTAGCTTGTTCGGTAGTCTTAGTAATGATATGTATGGTAACGGGTATAAGTGCAGAAAAGAAAATAATTTATATCAATGGAATTGATGCTGATTACCCTCCCCATGCCTATGTGGATGAAAAAGGCAATCCAACAGGTTTTGATGTAGAGGCTTTAGATTGGATTGCTCAGGAGATGGATTTTGAGGTTGTACATCAACCTACCGCCTGGGATGGTATTGTCTCCAGCCTGTTAGCTAAAAAGATCGATTTGATATTCTCAGGCATGAGTATTACTGAAGAGAGAAAAGAGAAAGTTAATTTTTCCCTTCCTTACTGGTCGATAGATCAGGCAATCTGTGTAACAATAGATTCAGACCTGAGTGCCATTGCTGCCTTTATGGGTGATTATCTGGTAGGTACTCAGCGCGGATGTACTGCTGCCATATGGATTGAAGATAATCTGATTGCCACCGGATTATTCCCAAAAGAGAGACTGAAATTGTATGAAGGCTTTTCTTTAGCGGTACAAGATCTCCTGAATAAGAGGATTGATGCTGCTATGATGGATGATGTAATGGTGGAGGATGCCATTCGCAAAGGTATGGTTATAAAAATAGTGGGCACCATTAAAACTGGTGAGGAATATGGTGTGGCTATCAGAAAAGATGATAATGAATTATTAGATCTGATTAATGAGGGTCTAAAACGGATTATGCGTTCACCAAAATGGGAAGAGTTAAAGGCTAAATATTTCCAGTCTGAATAAAAATTGAATTAGTAAAAAATATTACACTATAAATAATCTATATCTATATTAGAATAATAATAGATTATGTTGGGGATATAAGATATTTCTATCTTATATCCCCAGTTTAATGTTACAATATAGAATATCCTGAAGTGAAAAAGATTGCTTAAAATTATTCTTCCCTGGCTTTTATAGTAACCTGTATTGAGCTAACCAGAGTAGGTAAGATTGTGATATCCAGATATTTGTTTATACCGAAGTTTTTTTAGTAATCGGAATAATCTATTTGACCATTGTCTCTATAGTAACTAAAATCTTAAATATACTGGAGGGAAAATTAGCTTTTCCGGGATGGGAGAATAAAAAATAATGAGTACAGACAGGACGAAAAAATCAATACATTTAGAGCATTCCAGCTTAAAATATCCTTTGCCTGAATTATTCTTAAAGGAATTATCTGAAGAATTGTGCTCCGTGAATGAATATCCCAGTGGTGGTTATTATAGGCTCCTATCAACCAAATTAGCAGAATATACCGGTACTATTCCGGAAAGTATTTTGCCCACCAATGGTTCAGATGAAGTAATTGAATCGGTTACCAGAGCTTTTGGTAAGAAATTAATCCTCATTCCTATTCCTACCTTTTCTCAATATGAGGTCAGTGCCGAACGAAACGGATTTAATAAAAAATTGGTTCCCTGTTTGCATGATCATCAGTACAGTTTGGAATACTGTGCAGATGATTTAAAAGAAGCCAGTCTGGTCTGGATTTGCAATCCTAACAATCCAACCGGGACATCTATTCCGCGAGAGGAAATTATAAGAATATTAGCTATTACTCCCGGAATAGTAGCAGTCGATGAGTGCAACTATGAATATCTTGGTGAATCGGTAGTAGATTTAATTGAACAATATCCCAATCTTGTTATTTCCCGAAGTTTTTCTAAAAATTTTGGTCTGGCAGGATTAAGGTTAGGTTTTGTTATTTCGGCAAAAAATAATATCAGGGGAATTGCCCATTATTGTCAGCACTTTAGAGTCAACAAGATGGCAGAGATAGCAGGTATTAAGGTATTGAACTATTTAGATTATTTTCAAAAAATATGGCAGGAAATAGCTCAGATAAGAAACTTTTTTATTGCTGGCTTAAGGGAGAAAGACATCATATCCTTCCCCTCGCACACCAATTTTGTCTTAGCTGATTTTATCTCTGAAGAAAAAACCAGGAAAGTATGGCAATATTTAAGAAAAGAGAAGGTTTATACCTTTGCTGCCTGGGAAGAAGAGTTTTCCGGTCTTGATAAACATTACATTCGTTTTACTATAAGCAACCGGGAAGAGATGGCTTATGTGTTAGAGCTGCTGGACAGATTTTTAAAAAATATTTCATAATCATGATTTTTTAATTATTTAGGAGGGCTTTTAGTCTTTGGAATATTTTAGATATCAACTGAAAAAAAGTTTATTTATACTATTTTTCTGGCTTAGTATATTAATATTTTCAGTAACTTTAGATGCTCAGCAACCGGATGAGAGAGTAGAAAAACAGTTAAAGATTTTTCAACTATCTTATTTTTTAGAAGAAGGAGATGGTTTTCCCCGGGAGAATGCTTATTTTAACAATGCTTTTGCTTACCTGGAAAATGAACATTTCAGCCTGGCTATAGGAGAATTAGAAAAGATTGAATATAACAGCCTATATATTCCTCTCTATTTAAAAAGCCAATTTTTAAGAGCCCAATGTTATGAAAAAGTCCAGCGCTGGGAGTCAGCGATAGGAGTCTATCAGGATCTTCTAATTCAAGTACCGGTTATGCAGGAATATGTCCTTTATTTATTAGGCAGGGCTTATCAGAATATCAATGAGGCCAGCAATGCCAGAAAAGCCTATTTACAGGTAATTAAAGAATACCCTCCCAGCGGATTAACTGCGCTGGTTCACTATCAATCAGCATTGCTCTACCTGGAGGACAATCAATGGGAACAATTCTGGCAGGGATGTAGTTTAGCGCTGGAGGCTGCACCGGAAGAAAAGTTTAAAGCAAAAATATTAGCTAAAATGAGCGATATTTTATGGGAAGATGGAAAATTTATTGATTCTCTGAAATATCTGAAAGAAATCATAGAAAACCGCTATGAACGAGAAAAAATCTCATTCCAGGAAAATTTGTATCTAAATAGATTTCAGACGGTACAACAGAATGGGCAACTGGAGATTCCACCGAATCTGTCGTTATTTTTTACCGATCTTCTATTTAACTATCACCGGTATAAAATAGCGGAGATGGTATATGAGGAAATAATTGAGAAATATGCTGAGCAGATTGATTTAGTGCAGATACAGTACAATAAAGCCAGAGCTATTTATTATCAGGGAGATTATGAAAGAGCGATTAATCAGTGTCTTTATATATTAGATAATTTTGACCAGGAAGAAATAACCATAAGAACCTTATATCTGTATGCCGGCGCTTTACTATCCACCGGGAATCGCAGTCAGGCCAGTGAAAAATATCACCAGATCATAGAAAGGTTTCCCGAAAATTATTTTGCCCAGGTGTCTTATTTGCGTTTATCAGAAATTGAGTTTTTACAGGATAGAAAAGAAGAAGGAATCAATTTCCTGAAGCAATTGCTCTCAGAATATCCCGAATCATCACCGGCGCAGGAGGCCGCTTGGAAATTAGCACGCTATTATACTAACCAGAACTTAATTAGTGAGGCATTACCCTATTATAAATTTATTTATGAGCATTTTCCCCTCAGCAGTCAAGCTGATGATGCATTATACTGGATGGGAAAACTGTTATATTTGGGAGACAGCGAGGAAGGGATTAAGGTATTCAAGGAATTGTTGTCCCAATTTCCCGATAGTTACTACTCTTTCCGTGTTCCTGCTGAGGTAGGAGGTATTAATGGTAAGCTGAAAGATCTTATTACTCACAGTAAGGAAGTCTCCCTGGAACAATTTAAGAAAAACTATTCCCCCCGGGGGACGCTTGCTCAGTTGTCTGCTTATAGAGCAGAAATACTAATGTTTCTTAAACTTTATCAAGAATCTATTCTGGAGTTAAGTTATGCCCTCCAGCAAGAACCGGATAATGTTTACTTGCAGCTTTTGCTTACCCAGGGATATGCCAAAGCTGAAGAATATTACCGATCAAATAGCTATGCCCAGGCATTGCTTAATTATTTTTTAATTAATAATAAAGAAATTCCTTCATTAATATGGGAATATGCCTTTCCTCTTTATTTTGCTGACCTAGTGGAACAAACAGCAATCTCTTACCATCTGGATCCTTTTCTAGTTTGGTCTATTATGAGAGAAGAGAGCCATTTTAATCCTTATGCTGAATCAAGGGCTGGGGCTAGAGGGCTAATGCAGATTATCTTTTCTACCGGGGAATGGATTGCCCAAAAGCTTAATCATAAAGAATTTAATTATGATTTACTCTTTACACCAGAGATTAATATTAGCTTTGGTTGCTGGTATATGCAATATCTACAGGAAAGGTTTAATAAAAATAATTTTCTGATAATTTCTGGCTATAATGCAGGACCTGGGATTACTGATCAATGGATTGAGACTTTCGATATTAGTGATATAGATGTTTTTGTGGAAAATATTCCTTATCAAGAGACCACCGAACATATTAAAAAGGTTATCCGCTCTTATCTTATCTATCAAATTATTTATAAAAATTAACTGAAGCATATTTAAAGATAGACAATAAAATTGACAATATAATAAAAAAACAATAAAATAGATTATGATTCTTAAATAAATGCTTTTGCCATTTTTGCTTTTCTAAGGAGCATATGAAAATTAGCTTCAGAAAGATATATTAAAGGTAACACAATTACTTATCTAGTAAGGTAAGGAGGAGAAAGTAATGGAAGAATATCTGACTGCAAAACAGGTAGCAGAATATTTGCAGGTTAAACCCCTAACCATCTATCAATGGGCAAGAGAGGACAAGATACCAGCTATAAAAATAGGAAGAATATGGCGCTTTAAAAAAGAAGCCATTGATGCCTTTTTAGAGGAACAACTGCGCAGAAAAGTTAATAAAAAATAGATTAACAAGATGGCCTTTCTATAATATTTATAGCTACTAACATAACATTAATAAAAGGAATTGGATAATTTTTTTAATTCCTTGCATTTTTATTTAAAAATATAATATAATGGAAAATAAATAAAATCATTCCTTGTTTCGTCTTATCCAAAACAAATTAAAATATCCCTTCTTTTAAACCAGCTGGTGATGCTAAAAATTAAATAAAATTTATTAGGTGTTATAGAAGAATGAATTGCCAAAAAAGCACTTTTATCTATAAAGCCTGGCTAATAAAAATTTTCTTACTAATCATTCTTTTTCTAACAAATATTACTTTTACTGTTTTAGCCCAGGATTATATAGATTATGAAATACAAAAAGGTGATAGCTTATGGTCTATTGCCCGGCAGTTTCAATTATCAATACAAGAAATTGCTAACACCAATAATCTAAATATTGAACAGACCTTACAACCCGGCTTTCTATTAAAAATTCCTCAAAATGAATCTGATAATATTATTTCAGAAGAACCTTCTTCGGTAGTAATTCATACCGTTCAAAAAGGAGAAAGCCTCTGGGATATTGCTCAACACTACCGTTTATCATTAGAGCATCTCTCCCAAGTGAATGAATTGCAACAACCAGATACATTATTCATTGGTCAGGAGATAAAAGTTCCCGTTCTCATAAATAGTAGTAATGAAATAAATAGAGAAAACAATAATAAATCTGATGAAAAGACACCACTATCTTTCCAGGAGGAAAAATCTAATTTAAAAGAAATAACCAGTAGTTTAAACCAGGAGTTCAGAGAATCGGTCAAGGAAATTAATTATGTGGTAAAACCGGGTGAGAATTTATGGACCATTGCACAAAATTATCAAATTTCCCTAAAAGATCTTTCTCAGGTCAATGGTTTAGAAAATGCCGAAAGATTATCTATTGGTCAAATTATTAAAATACCTTTGGGAGATAAACAAACAGATAATAAGGAACAAACAATTCGTGATGATGATGGTCAAGAACCTGAGGGTAGTTCGATAGAACATATAGTACTGCAAGGAGAAAGCATCTCTACTATTGCCCAGAAATATCATATCCCTATAGAAACAATCTGTCAACTAAATAAGATTACTCCCAATGATTATATTTATCCCGGACAAAGACTGAAAATAAAAATTAATGAACAGATTCCCTCCGAAATAGTCTTAGTTCAAGAAGGAGAACAGAACAAAAAAAATACTCCAGCTGATAATAAGAAAGTAGAATCAGAGACGGTTTATTATACTGTTAAACCAGGTGATACTTTATGGAGCATTGCTCAACGACATAGTGTAGCGTTAGAAGGAATTGTAGCCGTTAATTATTTAACCAATAAAGATATATTATCAGTAGGCCAAAAATTGAAAATACCTGCTATTGGCGGAGAGAATATAAAAACAGCAATCGTGGAATATACAGTAGCTAAGGGTGATACCTTATGGAATATTGCTCAAAAGTATAATGTAAAGATGTATGATATTATAAATTTAAATCAATTACAAAATGTGAACCGGCTTTCCGTCGGTCAGAAGTTAAATATACCTTCTTCTGCCTTGGCTGCTGAACAGAGTTCTAATAGCAACTCAACTGCAGTACAGGATACTCAAAGAAAAGATGTTGTGCACTATGTGCAAAAAGGAGAAACTCTCTGGCAGATTTCCCAGCAATATCAGGTTAGCGTGCAATCCATTGCTGGTGCCAATCGTATTTCTGAAAATAGTAGAATATTTGTTGGACAGAAACTGGTTATACCCAATGCCCGCAGTGCTCCAAGATCTTCCCTTTCTTTTGTCTGGCCTATAAATGGTTTGATTACCTCACATTATGGCGTGAGAACTCTGGGTGGAAGAAGCGATTATCATACCGGTATTGATATTGATGGTCGAACTGGTGCCTCGATTAGAGCTGCTGAAAGCGGCAAGGTAAGCTATAATGGTTATATTAATGGATATGGCAATGTTATCATTATTGATCATCAAGGCGGATATTCAACTGTCTATGCTCACAATTCAGCTAATTTAGTTCAAAAAGGGCAGAGTGTTAAGAGGGGAGATATTATTGCCCGGCTTGGAGCTACTGGTAATGCTACAGGTTCTCATCTTCATTTTGAAATTAGGGTAAATAGCAAACCGGTTAACCCGCTAAATTATTTACCGTAATTTGTTAAGGTCATTTTTTTTGGTTAAAATCAGACATTCCCTCCCCATCTATTTGAAATGAAACTTGTTTAGTGGGAAATTTTTCAAAAATAAATTAAATTTCCTTAATAAAGAACTAAGTAAGGAGAAGAAAATGACTAAGGAAAGTAATCATCTAATAAAAGGGAAGAATATTGCCGAGGCAATTGCTCAGGAATTAAATTTGGCATCTGCTCAATTTTTCCAGAAAATAAATATGAAGCCCAGGCTAGCGGTAGTAATTGTAGGCGATGATCCAGCTTCCTTATTTTATGTTCGAATGATTGAAAAAAGCTGTCAACGGGTCGATTTTGACTTCGAAAAACATGCTCTTCCTGAAAAGACAACAGAACAAGAATTATTGTCTTTACTGCAGCAGTTGAATGACAATAAATCGGTTCATGGCATAATTGTACAAACCCCTTTACCCAAACATATCAATGAGGATAAAATACGTGAAACATTACCTCCAGCAAAGGATGTAGATTGTTTTAATCCGGTCAATATGGGTAAATTAGCCATGGGGAATCCTGATTTTTTACCCTGCACTCCCAATGCTGTTTTTGAGATACTAAAAAGAGAAGAGATTAAAGTGGAAGGAAAGCATGTTGTTATTGTAGGCAGAAGCAGTGTGGTAGGAAAACCCTTAGCCCTTATCCTGCTCTTAAAAAACCCCCATGCCAATGCCACGGTAACCATCTGTCATTCCCGAACAAAGAACCTGTCTTCTTTTACCCAGAAGGGAGATATTGTAGTGGCAGCAGCTGGAGCAGCCCGATTGATTAAGGGAAATATGATAAGAGAAGGCACCATAGTGATTGATGTTGGTACTAATGAAGTAGATGGGAAATTGGTGGGAGATGTTGATTTTGAAGAGGTTTCTCCGGTCGCCTCTAAAATTACTCCCGTTCCCGGAGGAGTAGGGCCGGTAACCAATATGATGCTGATGAAAAATACCTTACAGGCTGCAGAGAGACAATTACTCAAATAAGAACATAAAAAATATCTTTTTCTATAATTATATAAGCAACTATTGGCTGATATTATCTTTTCTGTTTCTTCTTAATTTTTCCAGATTAATCATTAGAGCGGTAATATCAGAAGGGGTTATCCCTGGGATTCTTTTAGCTTGACCCAGAGATACTGGCTTTATTTCGCTGAATCTTTGCCTGCCCTCGCGAGAGATTCCATATAGTTGGGAGAAATCAATATCTACAGGTATTTTGTAGTTTTCACTCTTTTTAAATCTCCTTACTTCCTCTTCCTGTCTTTTTATATAACCAGAATATTTTACCTGAATCTCTACCTGGTTAATTACCTCTGAATCTAATGGTGGTCTTTCCGGATCAAGAACAGCTGTCTTATTATAATTTAAATTAGGGCGAGTGAGTAAATCTGCTAAAGTTACCTGCTTTTGAATAGGAGGAGTATTTAGCAGTTCAAGCTGTTTATTGGTATCTTCATTGGGATATATCTTTAGGTTAGCAAGCCTTTCTATTTCTCTTTCTATGTCCTCTTTTTTGGCTAAAAATTTTTGATATCTCATCTCTGGAATTAAACCATATTTATAACCATAAGGTGTTAATCTTAAATCAGCATTATCCTGACGTAATAACAGTCGATATTCTGCCAAACCGGTCCTTAAGCGATATGGTTCCGTGACCCCTTTGGTAACCAGATCATCTATTTCTACAGCAATATAGGCTTGTGAGCGATCCAGAATAAAGGGCTCCTCTTTGTTTAACAGCTGTACAGCATTAATGCCTGCGATAAGTCCCTGTTCGGCAGCTTCTTCATAACCGGATGTTCCGTTTATCTGCCCTGCTAAAAATAGACCTTTAATTTTTTTTGTTTCCAGGGAATATTTGAGCTGGAAGGGCAGGATTATTTCATATTCAATAGCATAACCGTAGCGAATTATTTCACAATTTTCTAATCCCTTAACGGTATGTAAAGCCTCCAGCTGGGCAGCAGGGGGTAGACTGGTAAAGAATCCCTGGACATAAATCTCTTCATTGGCAATACTCTCCGGTTCCAGAAATAGCTGATGAGAATTATGATGGGGAAAACGGATAACTTTATCCTCAATAGAGGGACAATATCTGGCGGTAGAACTTTCTATTGTTCCATTAACCAGGGGAACCTGATGGAGATACTTTTCAATTACCTGTTGAGTCATAAGATTGGTTCGAGTAATATAAACACTATGTTCATGGTATGTTTTCTTTTCTGATTCATAAGAGAAAGCTAGCGGCTCACTGGCACTTTTCTGTTCACTTAATTCAGAAAAATTAACACTTCTTCTATGGAGGCGAGGTGGAGTACAGGTGTTAAAACGGGTGGTTTTAAAATCTAAGGCTTTTAGCTGATAAGCCAAATCAATAGAGGCTAATTCTCCTGCTCGTCCAGCACTAAAACATATTTTCCCAATATATATCTTGCCGTTTAAGAATGTTCCAGCAGTCAAAATAACAACAGGGGCATAAAATTGCACACCAGACTGAACTACTACTCCTTCAACCTTATTCTCTTTAATCAATAACTGACAGACCATTTCCTGAATTAGAGTTAAGTTTGGTTCATTTTGAATAGTCTTTATCATCTCTTCTTTGTATCTATTCTTATCCACCTGGGCTCTCAAAGCCCACATGGCTGGACCTTTGCTGGTATTGAGCATGCGAATATGAAGAGTAGACCTATCAGTATTCTTAGCTAACTCTCCACCCAGAGCATCAATTTCCCTGGCTACATGCCCCTTCCCCGGACCACCAATGGAAGGATTACAGGGCAGAAGAGCAATATTATCTATATTTGAAGTAAGCAGCAATGTTTTGGTACCACGGCGTGCTACGGCCAGAGCTGCTTCACATCCGGCATGCCCGGCTCCAACAACAATGACATCATATTGAAAATGTGAAATTAACAATTTTATATACTCTTTTCTTTTTATTATTTAACAATATTTTAGCTGAATATTCCTAATCAATTCAAATTGCTACTTTTATCTTTAATGGAAAAATATTTTATTTAACCATCGTTACCTTCTAAGAAGGTATTTTATCATGATTAAACAAAAAAAAGATAACATATTCTGAAATATTTTGCATCTATTTTATACTACATTTATTATATACCCTTTTATTTTAACCCTTTATCTTTTTTGCCACTATAAATACCATAGTTAAAAACGCATTTCAACCAACTAATCTACAAAAAAGTTCAATACACATTACTTGTAACTAACATGTCATTATGAGTTTTCTGCTATCATCACCCTATTCTCACAAAAATACAATACTTAAACTCATAACTAATCTCTCCTTTCCCGCACATCTCTGTCCCTAGGAAGAACCTTCTCTGATTTTGTCATTGCGAACAAAGTGAAGCAATCTCATCCAGTTATGAAGTAAAATTATACCAAATACTACATTTTTTACTAAAATCATCTAAAATGGGGAATAATAAAATTGAAAAATTTTTAAATATTAAAAATTATTTTTCCATTCCTGACCATATGTAGTCACAAACATATGTTATAATATATACAAACTGCTACCGGTTAACTGCTTAAATAATTTTACAGCTTATGGATAAGACACACTTATTATTATAAAGGAGGTGTCTGAAATTCATAAGATTGAAAGACTTATGAACTTGGTTTTACTGATTAGGAATCGACCGGGAATAAAAGTCCAGGATATAACTCATATCTTTGAAGTCTGTACACGTACTATCTATCGTGATTTTAAAACCCTTGCTCTGGCTGGTTTCCCGGTGTTCTCAATGCCCGGAAAGAGAGGAGGTTATTTTATTAATAAGGACTGCTTCCTGCCTCCCTTGCGATTTACTTGTGAAGAAGCTGCCTCTATCCTCATTGCTGCCAAGGTCTTCTTAAAACAGAAAGGCTTTCCCTTTCAGGAGTATATACAATTAGCTTTAGCCAAGATAGAGGGAATTCTGGAAAACGAGAATAAACAATATATGCAAAAGATTGATAAAAAGATCTCTGTCTCTTTAGGCAAACTAAAAGAATACCAGGAGCATAGAGACACCTTCCGCAAATTAAACCAGGCTATCCTAGAAAAAAGACAGATTGAAATTTCCTACTATACTATTACTCGCAATAAATTGAATAAACGCACTGTAGATCCCTTCCATCTTATGTTTAGGGGGGGATTCTGGTATCTTATTGCCTTTTGTCACTGGCGTAATGAAATAAAAATATTTCGCATTGACCGTATTCATAGCATTACTCTCTCTGATATAACTTTCCAGATCCCTTTTGATTTTTCACTCTCTTCCTATATGGGTAAAAGCTGGCAGGTGGTTCGTGGAGATGGTAAACCAAATAAGATTGAAATAAAAGTCTTTCCCCCCGCTTCCCGCTGGGTGAGGGAGGAGATGCGCCACCCTACTCAGGAAATTATCCCTCTGGAAAATGAAGCAATTCTTTTCCAGGCAGAAGTAACCAGCTTTATTGAGATTAAAAAATGGATTCTGGAAATGGGCAGCTGTGCCCAAGTGATAAAGCCTGAGGAACTGAAGAAGGAAATAATAGAAGAGATTGAAGGTATGAGAGAGAGGTATAAGGAATAATTTGTTAAAAATTTATTGGACTCAACTTTAAATCAACACAGATTTTTGAAGTATTTTGTTTTTAACGGAGGTCTTAAATGATAGAGGCAATTAGAAATATTGGGGAATATGCTCTTGAAGATGATTTAAATCTTGATACATTCCTTAAAGGCATTTGTTTAAGAGTTTTAGAAGAGAAGAATAATAAAAAAGATGGAAAAATTAAGCAGTATATTGTTTTTTTTAATTTCAATACAAAGAATAAGAAAATAGATATTGAAATTGAACAAGTGAATGCAGGGGGTAAAGATTCTGGAATAGAATATTTATGGGTTGATAATTTTAAAGGTAATAAACCTCCAATTAATATAACAAGTAATAGAGCAGATAATATTTTAACAAAATCATTACCAATGATGAGAGATAAAATAAATAATAGTGAGTTAAAAGATTTATTGAATAAAATTGTTGATGATTTTTTTATTACAAAGGAATTCATAAATAAAAACAAGAAAGAAATATTTTATTATCTTAATCCAGATAGATTAAACTTTTCTAATGAAACTTTCAGTAAGTTAAAAGAAATAGAGAATGAAATACAAACATCAAATGAAAAAAAAGAGATTAAAAAACATATTGATGTTTTTACTAAAGAGATAATAAAAAATCTACTTTATAGGATAAATTTAAATAGTAATGAAGTCTCTCTTTATACAATTAAAATAGGTAATAATTTTGTTTGCAAAATGAAAGATTATATTGATTTAATTTACAAATTAAAGGTGGGGTTACTTTTTGATGAACATAGTGATTATAAAGATAATTATCAAAAAGGCATTTGTTCTATTTGTAATAATAAAAATACACCAACGACAAGTAATGCCACAAATTTGAATTTTAAGTTCTATATGACTGATAAAATTGGTTTTTCTTCTAATTTAGATGGTCGATTCAAAAAGAACTATAATATTTGTAAGGAATGTTATCAATATCTAATGATTGGAGAGAATTTTATTAACAGTAATCTTAATTCAAAAATAGGTGGATTAAGTGTATATATTATTCCAAATTTTTTCTTTAAAATAGATAATTTGGATATAGAAGAATTTTCAAAATTTATTGAATTCTCAAGTAACTCTATAACTAATATAAATTCTATTGCAGAATTTAGGAAAAATTTGTTAAAATTTAGAGATTTAAAGAAAAATGCTTTTATAATAAACTATTTATTTTATTATAAACCTACCGGAAGTAATGAGTTTAAAATATTGAATTTAATTAAAGATATTCCCCCAAGTAGATTAGATTTTATTAGAAGAGTAGAAGAAGAACTATTTATTTCAGTAAATGAGTATCATGAAAGCGATAACTCATTTAAAATAGATTTAGGACAAATATGGAGTTGCATCCCTGTTAAAAGAGAAGAGAAAGGCAATTATTCTGGCTATTCAAAATATCTTCATATTATTGACGCAATATTTTCTAACAAAAGAATTAAATATAATTTTTTAATTGATCAATTTTTAGAAACCCTCAGGATTATTAAATTTGAAAGAGAGGGCTATAATATCTGGACAAAACAAGATTTCGTTAACAAAGTTCTCGTATTTAACTTTTTATTGTTATTCTTTAATAAGTTAAAAATACTAGGAGGTATAAATATGCATAGTAGAAATAAAGTTAACACTCGCGAAATTGAAGGATTGATTCCAAAAGATATTCTGAATTATTGGGATAGTGTAGAAATATATAATAATGAATTTAAGAAAGCTTTATTTTTAATTGGTTTTCTTGTTGGAGAAATTGGAAATGCTCAAAGCGGAAAAGATATAAAAAATAAACCAATTTTGAATAAAATTAACTTTCAAGGAATGGGGAAAGAAAAATTGTATAGTTTGACAAACGATATTCTTGAAAAATTAAAACAATATAATAGATTACATTATGATGAAGAAATTTATTCTGCTATTAAATTATTAATGGATAATAGTATAAAGAATTATGAATTATCTATTCAGGAAAATGTGTTTTATATATTGTCAGGTTACGCCTTCTTAAATTATCTGATCAAGAAGAGAAGCAAAGAGAAATATTACAAAAAATTGGGGGAAATATTAGAACTTATTGAACAAAAAAAAGAAAGAGGGGAGAATATGGAAGAAGTAGAAATAGAAATTAATAAAGCAAAAAATTTTGCAGAAAATAATAAATATTCAGAAGCTAGAAAACATTTAGAAAAAATTAAATTAGATAAGAATGAGGAGGATAAATAAAAATGAATAATCAAATTGAAACTATTAAAAACAATAGTGATATACTTTTTATTTATGATGCAAAAATATCTAATCCAAATGGTGATCCAGACGATGAGAACAAACCTAGAATGGATTACAATCGAAATATTAATCTTGTTTCAGATGTAAGGTTAAAGAGATATATAAGAGATTATTTTGTTGATTATAAAAATAAAAAGATTTTTGTTCCTAAAGGCAAGAAAGGAAGTCCAATCAATGCAAAAACGAGTTTTGCTATCATATTAGGAAAAGAGAACAAAGCTAAAATAGATGTTACTGATAAAGAAATAATAGATTTTATAGAACAAGCTATAGATGTAAGAATGTTTGGAGCCATAATTCCAGATGTTAGATATAAAGAAGGGAAAGGAAATGTAACGTTTACAGGACCTATCCAATTTAATTGGGGATATTCTTTAAATAAGGTTATGGGTCCTATGGAATCAAGTGGAATAACCTCACATTTTCAAACGGGCGAAATAACAGAAGAAAAAGAATCAGCAAAAAGTGCAGGGGCAATGGGTAAAGATTATCGTTTAAGTTATTCTTTAATTGCATTCCATGGAATAGTCAGTTCCGGAAGAGGAGTTCAAACTAATCTTACGGATGATGATATAAAGCTTTTCGATGAGGCAATGATTAATGCCATACCTTTGGAGGCAACAACACGTAGTAAAATGGGGCAATGTCCACGATTATATATTCGAATAGAATATAATAACTCTGAGTTTTTCTTAGGAGATCTAAGAGATGATTTAAAAATTGTAAATATAGATAATGAGGAAATAAAATTTGAAGATACAGCAAATTTTAAGTCTTGTAATGATTACAAATTAGATTTATCAGATTTAACAAAAAAAATAATGGGCCATGACTATAAGATAGATAAAATACATTTTTGGAAACATAGAGATTTTTGCATTACTGGATGGAATGTTAATGAAGATAAATTAATGGTACTCAATCCATAAAAGGTTATTAATTGGTTAAGAATATTAAATAATTAAAAATATTAAGAAGGGAATAGAAATGCCAATTAGTAGTTTTCCTTTTGATAGAGATAGGATATTAATTTTTGATATAAAAGGTCCAATAGCACATTTTAGAAAATACTATACAAATTCTTCTTCTTTAAGTTATTTATTTCCTCCTAGAACAGTCATTGTTGGGCTAATAGCAGGACTTTTAGGAATCCCAAGTGAAAAACATACAAATATTATAGAGGATACTTATTATGAAAAATTTGATGAAAAGAAATGTTTTGTAACTGTTTCAATGAGATCTAAGATTAGAAAAATGATGCAAACCGTAAACTATCTTGCTACAGATGACTTTCCAAGAAAAACATATGATTTATTCTTGAAAATGATGACAGGGAAAATAGGTAGTACCCAAATCCCTATTGAATTATTACTTCCTGATACTACTAACAATATAATATATAGAATATATTTTTACCATACAGATAGCAGAATATATACTGACTTAAAAAGACGATTAGAAAATAATCACTATGTATTTCCTCCCTATTTTGGTATATCAGAGTTGTTGGCTTCTATTAAGTATGTTGACGAAGGTAAAGTAACTAGAAGTTTAAGTAAAGAAATAGAGTTAAACAGCGTTTGCAAACTAAAAGAAATTGAATTAAATTTTAATGGAAATAATTTTCAATATCTAACTGAGAAGATGCCTACAGTTTTTTATAATGGTAGAATACCTAAGGAACCCTGTGTTTATTTATGTGAAGTTAATTGTAAACCATTCAATATCAAACTAAAGTATGGTTTTTCATGTTATTCTGTAACTTATTTAGAAAAAGGTAGACACTTAAGTGAAAATATAATGTTTATGTAAGAAATGTTTAAAAAGAGAAAATGATAGAGTTTTATTCGCATCTAGAACCCAATAAAATATTATTGAAAGATCATTTAAAGGATGTAGGGAGTAGAAGCAAGAGAATTATTCAAGCAAAAAGGTTAGATGAGATAGATGAGTTAATTCTTGCTGATATTTCATATCTTATTGGTATATCCCATGACTTTGGTAAATATACTACTTTTTTCCAAAAAAAACTAAAAGGAATGTGCGATAAGAATGATTTTTTAGCACGCCATGGATTAATTTCTGCTTTATTTATGTTTGAGGTTGCCTATGAATATGTCAGGACTAAGAATCTAAAAAACATTATTCCATATGAATTCTTACCACTATTTTCTTATTTTGTAGTTAAAAGGCACCATTTGGATTTGGGTGATATTGAAGATGATATTTCAGTAGAGAAACTTTTTGACTCTGATTTTAGATATATAAGCAAACAGTTTGAAGATATCTGGCAGAATAAAAAGCAAATAAAAAAAGAATACAATGCATTATTTATAAATTACCCTATTTCTTCAGAAATAATTTTTAATAATCTAGAAAAATATAAAAAAAATATAAAATACTCTTCTGACATTGAGGAAATTTTAAAAGAATTAGATATTTCTTTTTATTCTTTTAGAATGGCTAATGTGAAAACATTGCAATATTATTTTATAATATTACTACTGTATTCTGTCTTGATTGATTCAGATAAAAAGTATGCAGGTGGCGTTAAGGAGATTGAGCGAAAAATATTTCCTGAAAATCTGGTAGAAAATTATTTGAACAAAGATGAATTTAAAGAAGAAGGCGAAAATAATATTAACTGCATAAGGAATGAAATTCGAAAGTCAGTTTTGAGAAATATAGGAGATCCTAAAAATAAACATCAAAAAATTTATACCTTGACTGCACCTACTGGAACTGGAAAGACTTTGGCCTCTCTTTCAGCTGCTTTATTACTAAGAAATAAATTAAAAAAATATCTCAATTTAAAAAATGAACCACGAATAATATATTCTTTACCTTTTACCAGTATTATTGATCAGAATTATACTGTATTTGATAAAGTATTAAATCAAATTGAGGATTTTAGAGCATATGAAAATGAATATTTATTAAAACATCACCACCTTTCGGAGATTTTCTATAAAACAGAAGGAGTAGATAGAGAAAGAGATGTTGAAGAAAGTTTGGCACTAATTGAATCTTGGGAATCTGAAATAATTGTTACCACTTTCATTCAACTATTTTACACATTAATAGGTCATAAAAACTGTAGTTTAAAAAAATTTCACAATATAGTTAATTCAATAATTCTTTTAGATGAGATCCAAAACATACCTGTCAAATACTGGAATCTAGTTCGAGAAGTTCTAATTGGAATGACTAAATACTATAACTGTAGGGTTATTCTGATTACTGCTACAAAACCATTGATATTTCAAGATGGAGAATACATTGAATTAGTTGAAGATTATGAAAAATATTTTAGTAAGCCTGAATTAAACCGTGTTTGTTTAGAAGTAAATCTTAATAAACGATATGTATTAAATTTTTACAATAGTCTAGTTAATTGGTCTCAAAATTCATATTTGTTTGTGTTTAATACAATAGGATCTTCGTTGGAATTTTATTCTCTTCTTTCAAGAGACAAATTTAAAGAAAATGAAATAATTATTTACAAAGAAGAGAAAAAGAAATTGATAATAAATAAAATTATTAAGGGAAATTACAAATATGATTTATATTATCTCTCGTCCAATGTCATTCCAAAAATAAGAAGAGAAAGAATAGAATTAATAAAAAAAAGACTTGAAAATAATCATAAAGCTATAATAATTTCAACACAATTAATTGAAGCAGGTGTTGATATAGATTGTGAATGTGTTTATAGGGATCTGGGACCATTAGATTCTATCATTCAGGTAGCTGGCAGGTGTAATAGGAATAAAAAATTGCACAAAGGTAATACTTATTTGGTGAATTTAATGAAAATGAGAGATAGCGGTTCAGAATATTGGTATGCTAATATTTACGATAAAGTTTTATTAAATATAGTGACAGAAATATTAAATGGTAAGAAAATTATATATGAAAAAGATTTTTTAGATTTAATAAATGATTATTTTATGAAGGCAAAAGAAAAATCAAATATAGAAACTAATTTAACTAAGTCGCTTTATAGTTTATATTTTTATGATAAGAATCCAGATAATAAAAGAAGGAAGCCAATCTCTGAGTTTAAACTTATTGAAGAGAAAGACTGGAATAATGTTGATATTTTTGTGGAATTGGACGATGAAGCTCAAAGGATATACACAAGATATCAAGAAATAAAAGAAATTAAGAATCTATGGGAAAGAAAGAACGAGTTCTTAAAAATAAGAAAAGATTTTTATGATTATGTAATTTCTATACCCTATCAATATGCAGGTGATTTCATAGATAATAAAGGTATTAGTTATATTCCTAAAATTTCCAAAGAAGACATTATACAGGAAAATTACTACAACCCAGAAACTGGCTTTAAAAGAAATAAAGAGGTATCTGAAGGAGGCTCGCTAATTCTTTAGCCTGGAAACCACATGCTTATAAAAACAATGAAATTAATCATGGAATCAGATAAACCTATAATGGGGGAGGCAGAGAAATTAAGAGGATTCTTTGCCCGTAAATTTAATAGTTACCTTTTGTTACACCATCATTTAGGAAACAATAAAATTTTATATCAATATCCCCGAATACAATATAAGGAAATTAATGGAAGAAAGATGATTTTAGGTTTAGCAGAAGGAGTAGAAGTATTACAGAGTATTTATAATCAATACGATTGGATTAATTTAGATGATAATAAATACCAGATTTACAGTAAAGAGATTTTCATTAAAGAAGAATTGTTTGAAATTACCAATGAAATTGGTGAATATTTAAAATATGAATTTCTTAATCCATGGTTTGCCTTAAATGAAGAAAATTACAGAAGATATAAAGAATATTCTTTCCATGAGAGAGATGATCAGTTAAAAAGTATCCTAATTCAAAATATTTTGTCAATTGCAAAAACTTTTAATTATTTTGTTGAAAAAAGAATTTTAGCGGAGGTTAATCTAATGGAGACTACAATTGACTTTAAAGGTAAATCGATTATTGGATTTTTAGGTACATTTCAGGTAAATTTTCATCTTCCGGATTATATTGGTCTGGGCAAATCTGTCTCCCGTGGTTTTGGCACAATCAAGCAATTAAAAGAATAAGAAGGCAGTGGTTATGCAATTAGTGATAAATACCAGGGGTTCATATTTAAGAAAAAAAGAGAATTGTTTCTTGGTAAAAAATGAGGATAAGGTTTTTGAGATTTCAGTGAAGAAGGTTGATAGCATCTTGATTACCACCAGTGCTTATTTCTCCACTGATGCAGTAAAGTTTGCTATTGATAATAATATTGATATTGTTTTTTTAGATACCTTTGGTAATCCTTATGGCAGGGTATGGCATTCCAAATTAGGAAGTACCACCCTCATAAGACGATATCAGCTGGAATATTCCACAGGTTCTCAAGGGCTAAAATTAGCCAAAGAATGGATAATTAAAAAGATTGATAATCAGATTAATCTTTTAACTGAACTTAAGAATGCCAGAAAAAATAAAGCTGTACAATTACAATTTATAATAGATAGTATCTTTCAGAAGAAAGTAATATTACAAAATCTGCAAGGCACGATTGAAGAAAAAAGAAATCAGATAATGGTAACAGAAGCGGCAATAAGCAAGGATTATTTTTCAGCCCTCAGTTATATTATGCCAGAGCCGTATAAATTTAATGGAAGAAGCAGAAATCCGGCAAAAGATGAATTCAATTGTCTTTTAAATTATGGCTATGGAGTGTTGTATTCTTTAGTAGAGAAATCCTGTATTTTAGCTGGACTGGATCCCTATATTGGATTTTTACATACTGATAATTATAATAAAAAATCCTTCGTTTTTGATTTGATAGAACCTTTCCGGCCTTTGGTTGATAGGGCAGTAATTCATCTTTTTAGCAAAAGGCAGGTAAAAAAAGAATGTTTTGATAAGATTAGAGGAGGTTTAACTTTAAATCAAGCTGGCAAGGCATTATTGATTACTGCTTATAATGAGATGATGGAAAAGACAGTAAGATATAGGGGTAGGAATGTTAAAAATAAAAATATCATTCAGTTTGAATGCCATCACATCGCCAACAGTTTTATTAAAGAGAATAAAAAATAATGTTGGTCTGGATTATCTATGATATTGAAAACAATAAAACCAGAAGCAAAGTTGCTGCACAATGCAAGGGATATGGATTAGTAAGGGTGCAGAAGAGTGTTTTTCTGGGCACTTTGAATAATAACGAGATTGATGAAATATCTTTAAAATGCCAGGAGCTTATGAATCAGAAAAAAGATTCTATTTATATTTTTCCTATGTGTGATGAAGATTTTAAAAAGGTAAAACTACTAGGACAGGCTTTTGATAAAAAAATAGTGAAAGATGAGGTGTTAGCTAAATTTTTTTAATATCTCAATATATCTTAATCTTAATGTGATGATGTGATAAAGTAAAATTGCTTGTTTAGCAGGTGATAAATCAGAATGGAAGAAAAGATATCTTTAGAAACTAAAGAACAAATTTTTCTTACTCCTTCTGAGATAATTGAATATTTGTTTTGCCCACGTTTCATTTATTTTATGCATTGTTTGAATATACTCCAACATGAGGAGAAAAGATTTAAAGTTTTGATGGGTAGGAAAATACATGAGAAAAAGGCTAAGATAAATAGAGATTATCTAAGAAGAAAAATTGGGTGTGTGAAAAGGGAAAACCTGGTATATCTAGTTTCAGAAAGATATCACCTTAAAGGTGAAATAGATGAAGTGTTATTTCTGGAAGATGACACAATGGCACCTTTAGATTATAAATTTACTGAGTATCAGGAACGATTGTATAGAACTCATAGAATACAATCGATACTTTATGGACTCTTAATTATGGATAATTATGCTTGTCAAGTGAAAAAGGGTTTCCTTTGTTATGTTAGAAGTAAGAATCTGCTTAAAGAAATTACCTTTAAAGATAAAGATTTTGAGAAAATAAGTGATATAATAAAAGAGATGATATTTATCATTCAAAATGGATATTTCCCCAAGGCAACTGCCTATAAAGTGAGATGTATTGATTGTTGTTATAAAAATATCTGTTTGAAATAGAGTATAGTTATGAAATCCTTTTTTTGTAAAGGTTTGACAATGGAAAAAATATGTAAAAAAATTGAAAATCTTCAATATTTACTGAAAAATGAGGCTAATTTTTCAAAAAATATTCCTACAAAAAAATTACCGAAACCTTATAAATATATATTTTTTTAATAATTACCGTTGAAGAGGGACATCCATTAAAACAAGGATTGAAACCAAAATATTTAACACTAATTACCCTGTACCTGATTATTGTTGAAGAGGGACATCCATTAAAACAAGGATTGAAACTTCGATATAATTCCTTTGCTATACTTTCAAAATCAAATGTTGAAGAGGGACATCCATTAAAACAAGGATTGAAACCCCTCTACTATATATAGGTATTTTTTTGAGATGATATGGTTGAAGAGGGACATCCATTAAAACAAGGATTGAAACTGTTTATCCGGCTGCTGGCCAAATTTCGGAGCAACTGTGTTGAAGAGGGACATCCATTA